>NZ_JBFRFN010000024.1:0-90203 GCF_052114825.1 Paenibacillus sp. 2TAF8 | reverse complement strand
GAATATTATGAGGCTGCTTCCATTGACGGGGCATCTGCTTGGCAGAAGTTTAGAATGATCACAATGCCATTATTAAAGCCGACCACGGTATATGTTACCACAATTAGTGTTTATGCAGGTTTAGCCATGTTTACCGAGAGTCTGATGATGTTCAACGGTAACAAATCACCCCAAAATATTGGCTTAACCATTGTTGGATACCTGTATAGACAAGGGATTGAGCAGAATAAGCTGGGTTACGCAGCTGCAGTTGGTATCATTCTGTTGGTCATTGCTATGGTTATCAATTTAACGCAGTTGAAATTTAGTGGAATGTTCAAAAAGGAGGAGGATTAAAGTGGGCAGAAGTCAGACGAGGAGTGATTTCATCTCTAGAATAGTAATGATTGGTTTATTCATTATACTATTCGTTATAATTATGATCCCATTCTACGCAGTGGCCCTATCTTCCTTTAAACCAGGTGAATCATTAATTAGATATGGTCTTAACCTAAGTTTGGATTTTAGTATTATGAGTTTTGATAATTTCATCTATCTGTTTACTGGAGAACATGATTATTTTGTATGGTTTTGGAATAGTATGATTTTAACAATCGTTCAAGTGGTTTTAACACTTTTTGTAAGCGCATTTGTTGCATATGGCTTTGCAGCTTATCATTTTAAAGGTAAGAACTTCCTCTTTATATGTGTTTTGCTCATTATGATGGTGCCTTTCGAAATACTGCTGGTTCCTTTGTACAGTCTAATTAATGATTTGGGAATGGTGAATAGCTATTCGGCAATCATTCTTCCCGGTATAGCGAATGCCGCAACCATATTTTTCTTCAGGCAATATCTACGAAGCATACCTAAAGAGATTATTCAATCTGGGCGGGTTGATGGAGCAAACGAGTATGCGATTTATTTCAGACTAATTATGCCGATTATGAAGCCATCGTTTGCAGCAATGGCCATTTTGATTGGTATGAATAGCTGGAATAATCTATTGTGGCCATTTATGGTATTGGGGGATCAGAGTAAATATACACTTCCAATCGGTTTGAAGACGTTATTAACTCCTTATGGCAATAACTATGACCTATTGATCGTGGGCTCCTTCTTCTCCATCATTCCAATTTTCATACTATTCATTGCTTTTCAGAAATATTTCATAGACGGTATGACTGCAGGTGCTGTTAAAGGGTAATATATATTATGATGAAACAGGTGATAAGATGGAAATCCTACAACGAGCATCACACGACATACAACCATTAATTGAACAGAGAGCTGATCCTTTTATTTACCGACATTCGGATAGTTATTATTACTTCGTAGCATCCGTTCCGGAGTATGATCGGATTGAAATTTAACATTGTGTCATTGCGGATTATCACGGGTTTGAGATGTCAGGTTATATGTGTTTGTTCATTTCTTAAGTCTGCGTATTGTTCTGAATGTAACTGGGGAAGGTAACGTGAAATTTGTTAGGTTTATCTGTCCTTTAGGATATCCGATCAGATTATAATCTTGCAACACGGGAAAATCAGAGATCACTTTGCCAAAGAAGACTTATTTTCATCAGAGAGGCATGCATATACGCAGCAATTTGTCCATAAACAATAAGCAGTATAGGCCATGCCCATGTGTACATTCGATGCATTTTTATGTTCATATATAACTCCTTTAGCTATTAAATCGAGAACCAGTGCCTGAGCGACTTGATTCTGCGGAGAATGAATAGATCAAGAACAAGAACAATTAAAATGGACAAGCCTACTAGCGGCATGAAGACGATGCAAACCAGCATGATCATCAACACACCTATGGTTACTTTGGGGCTTTTGGGTTTTGACGGTGCTCCGAGCTTACCCGTGGGCTTCGCTTTCGCCACATGATATAAGAGCTAATTGATATGAGTATTCTATTACACGATATAATTTGTATGGCTAATAACGTAGTTGATCGAGATTCTTATATTATCTTTGGAATTAGAGACCAAACGTTCGAAATTGTTGGAGTCAAAAATGATGAAAATCGAAGAAATCAGCAACAAATGATAGATTTCTTAAAACACAAAAAATTTTCCGCTGGAATTCGTCCTAGTATTACAATGCAATCTTTAATGATTATGCAAGAAGAAGTAGGTGTTATTATTATAAAAAAATAGCACAACTACCCCTTACTTCCTGATTGAGGATTTTACAAGCTACGGAAGAAAGGTTCGTTCGGGTCACATTTATACAAGGATAGGGGATACAAATACTGATATAGATAAAGTCGCAGACATAAACTATATTGAGTATCTTTGGAAGAAAAGGTTTATGTTGATGAACTCTCCTTTAGAACAAATTATTAAGCGGCTTGAACACAAAGAAGAATGGGTATTAGATGAATGTTCAGAGGGTTATATTTACTCCAACATCTATAAGCCTGAATTTAAAATTGTACTTTATGAGAACGAGAATGCTGGACTTGAGCAATACCCTGATTTTTACGCCTATGCGATGAACGACCCCGAAACCTTGTATCGAGAGTTTGATATTCAATATCAAGGTATTCAACAATTTAGGGGACAGATCGTTGTTCTTGATAGTGGTCTATACCCAACGGTTATTCCTGAAAAGAGTAGGGTTCAGTTTTTAGAGGATTATGATTTTAGATATTTCATTGAAGGTAGTACGACTCATAAACTGAGCGAATTTTTTTACATTGAGAATAACGATTTAAAAATGAGCACGAAAGGGATCACTTTATTGTTCATGTACAGCGGAATGAAAGTGACTTTAAAAATAAGCTTTACTCTCTAAGCGAAGATTATTCAGCGCTTGAGTTAAGTTCTCAGTATCTCAAAAATCAAGTAGTAAAACATCTGAATACGGGGAAAGCACTTAATCAAATGCTTACAGAGTATTGGAACATAACGAAGATTAATTTAAAGAGCAATGCATAATGTGTGATATCTTCTGTTAGATCATCGTACTCGCTAAGGTCATCATGAGAGAGCCGCTTTAAGGTCTTCTTGTTTAACACCACTTTGTTCAAATACCCACTCTAAATTCCTGGAACCTCCTCTTATTTTAAGGGAAGGTTCTTTAAGCATAAAAATAATACTTTTTATTGTTTTTCAAAATATCCATTGTTTAATACAAATAAAAATGGTCAATAACACTCACTAATCTGATCACATGTTCTTGTCCTCAGACAATTGTCGAAGGACAAGAACATGTTCCCATTGAGAGTCGCTATTTTAGCGGCTTTTTTATTATGGCTTTAGCCAGTTGAGTGCGTGAAACGCGCGAAACAAAAAACCACCCGCTATGCGGGTGGAGGGACCTGAGGTTTGACCCCCAAGACCATTCCGATAAAATTGAGATGTTCAGGCTCAAAAGAAAGGAATGGTCTTAGATGGCAATCATGACCACCCGTCCAACGGGTGGTCATGATTTAATCGGTACAAGTTCTTGTCCCAAGCAAGTCATGGGTAAAAAAAGCAGAACTTTTCAGTCTATTTTTCCGTCATTTAGATACACTATATTCTTAAGGGGTGATATTTTGCGTAAGCCGTATTTAATGACTGTTTTAATTTTTCTTCTGCTTGTAATTGGTGTCGGGGGGACAGTTATCTATGCCAACTCTCATCCTACGGAAAATGAGCAAACCTCCATACGTTCAATACTAAAAAAATATGAGAGGGCAGCAAAGAATCATGACGTGAATAACATGATCAAATTTTCACTGGATCTTAGTTGGCCAAATCAAAAACAATTCGAAGAAAATTTAAAGAAATTGAATGAAGATGTTTTAAAATTTGACACGGTAGCTCTTGAGAAGATAGAAACAGATCTTTATAAAGCAACTGTACTCGTTCAAACAGAATCATTGGAAGAAACACAAATGGAATTGCCTGTACTAAATCTAAATGGACAGTGGAAAATCATCGTAGGTCAAGATATTGATGATTATGAAAAATTAGGAGATAGTCCCACAAGTCCAACTATTAAACCTGCGGAGTTCTACAAAAAAATTTTTTCTTGATTTACCTACTAATCGCCGGTTTTGAGCGTTTAATCTCAATTGAAGTCTAAAGGGATAGGTCATTATTGGACCCATAACTTTAGGCTTTTTTACTTTTTTTTCAAAAAAAGTATCATAAATCGGTATGATATGCTATTATATGATTCATTGAAATCCAAAAATTAAAAGTGGAGGGATTTTTATGAAATTTAGAAAGAGAATATTAGGAGTACTTACTGCTGCACTATGTATGGTCACATTAGGCAGCTCTCTAACAGTTAATGCGGCAGGAAAAGAAGAAGCTTCTGTACGTTCAGTACTAGAGAGGTATGAGGCAGCTGCAAAGAAAAATGATGTGGACAGTATGGTTCAATATTCATTTGATCTTAGTTGGCCCAACGAAGAACAATTCAAAAGAAATTTGACGAGTCTGGACGAGGAAGTTTATAAGTTTGAAACAATTGCCCTTGAAAAGGTAGAAACTGACCTTTATAAAGCAACCGTGCTAGCCGAGACCGAAGGTATGGAAGAAACTCAAATGGAAGTACCTGTACTAAACCTAAATGGGAAATGGAAAGTCATAGTTGGGCAGGATCTTGAAGAAACACAAAATTTGAGTGCACGTTCAACAGACCTTGCAAGTTTAACCTTTAAATCTGCTGATTTTTATAAAGATTACTTCACCAATGCTGCATCCAAAAATAATTCAGCTCAGATTCAAGCTTTATCGGGAAGTGTTGATTATTATTCATTCTCTTTCTCATATGTTAATAGTATTTATACCGATGTATGGACTAATACTAACTCCGCTCCAACAATAAAAGGGTATCAAGAACCTGATGGCGGTCACGGCAATTGGATTGATATTGACTATCAACTTAGAAAGAAAACCACTTTCAGCTCTAGCGCTTTATCACCAGATGCAACAGTTAAGTTTACAGGTGCATACAGGAAGTCCGGAACATGGTACGAAAAGCAATGGTACGGCATTCCTACTGATACAAAACTTCTTATGAGAATATCCAACAATGATAATTCGTACCTCGTAACAGGCGCTGGAAACGTTTATAACTAATTTGATAACGGGGATTCCCCCCTTAGAAAGCAGGTCCGGCAGTTTTCGGACCTGCTTTTATGTTCGTTTCATACTACCTTACTCCTCTCCACACAACTCAAAATCACCGCTCTCAGTCGTACTCCCTGCTATGCTACCATTATCTCGCCTGTTTCTCCTTATTAGGGAAGGGATAACATTTTGTTATTTTATACGCTTAGCATTAGCGGACACGTTCTCGAACCATTCTCGACTACCTTAGCGGACGTAACAACCCGGCTTTCAACCTCGTGATGACCGCTAATGATGCTTAGCGGTCATTTGCTTAGAGTAGAAAAATCCGCTTTCTATGCATCTTAACGTTCTTATCGTATATTTTCGGTAAAATCTTGGCTGAACCCCTTGAATGTGGTGCCGAACAACCGTCACGATACTGCGGTAAGAACTAACGGAATGGCACGATGAAAGGTGAGAGCTAGACTTGAATCAAGCATTGAAGCTAAAATGGCACAGCATTTACGGACAGATCTTGTTTGAACGAAAAGTTCATGAAGCATGGCTACAGGTTAAGGCAAATAAAGGAGCAGGCGGGATAGAAGGCGAGACCCTCGTGAGCTACGAGAAGAAGCTGGACTGGATACACATCAATGGGAATGCTGACAACTCCACCGGAGCTGCAATCGATCAGATCTACAATCATTTAGGTCACTTTGCGTTAACTGGCTTACTTATGCCGCTCTTAAAAAAGACAGAAGGATCAAGAATTGTCGTGCTATCCAGTTTAGGCCATACGATGGGAAAACTCGATTTTGAAGATTTGAACTGGGAAGCGAGAAAATATGATACACAGAAAGCTTACGGTGATAGTAAAATAGCAAATCTTTACTTCACGTATGAACTTGCAAGAAGGCTCAAAAGAGAAGGGGATCATCCTAGAATTACGGCTGCACATCCGGGTTGGACAGCTACAGACTTACAGAGAAACTCAGCTTTTATGAGCGGAATGAATAGGTTTTTTGCACAGCGTGTGCATATGGGGGTTTTACCTACCCTTAGAGCTGCTTTTGATGAAGAGGCTAAAGCCGGAGATTTTTTTGGACCATCCAAATTGATGAATATGAGAGGGTATCCGGTTGCACATTCATCGAACAAGCTATCCTATGATGAAACCATTGCCAGAGAATTATGGCAACGTTCAGAGGAAATGACGGGAATTAAATTCTAAAAACAAAAGGGTGGCGCTTCTAGGCGGTGTGTTTGTTACCGGCAGCATTAGTGGCGTTAAAGGACTTGATTTCTTAGGGATCCCTATTACTGTCGAGGGACAAGAACATAATCCGATTACCGATTAGATGATTGACTAAGTGAGGGTGGTGGGTCTTTCTTTTAATGTCTGAAGCCCTAAAGGCTGGTTTATGGCCAAAGAGACTAGTTGAATTACTATGACCCTCCATTTGAAATGCACAGATGCACATTTCGAATGGATTATTTGAGAAGATCGCTGATGGAGAACTAGCCATACTTTCTATCTAGAGGAATTGAAACGCTGATTCATAATTTCGATCCATTTAATTTAACAATAGCCATAACAATAGGATAAGCTCACACCTCGTAACAAAAGAAGCTACAGGCTGAAATCAGTTGCATAAGGGTGAATCTAAATATTGATATTTGGATTGTAACGCGTTATCATAGTTTATCCAAAATATATTTAGGAGGCACAGCATGAATGACATACTAGCTTTTTCGATCTTGCTAATCTTCATTGTGATGTCACCAGGTGTCGACTTTGCATTAATAACAAAGCGAACTTTGACAGATGGCAAGAAAGATGGTTTCAAAATTGCATTAGGTCTAACTAGCGGAGCTCTAGTGCACACAATGGCAGCAGCTCTAGGACTTTCCATTATATTAATGAAATCAGCTGTAGCCTTTGAAGTAATCAAATACGCTGGCGCTGCTTATTTGATTTATATGGGATTGTCTTCCTTCATTAAGCCAAAGAGTGATTTAAATCAAGATGAGCCGGATAATTTAAAAAGATCGGCATTTATGCAAGGGTTGGTTTCCAATGCTCTTAATCCGAAAGTAGCTATCTTTTTCCTTACTTTTCTACCTCAATTTGTGACACCTAACCTAAATGCGAGTCTACAATTTCTAATTATGGGTTCCTTTTATGCATTGCTTTCAATATTATGGTTTTCAACGATCGTATTTTTATTAAGTTATGTACGGAAATGGCTAATGTCGCCAAAGGTTCAACGTATTATAGACAAAACTACCGGAATGGTCTTGATAGCATTCGGGCTAAATATGATTTTCAAAGCACAAAAAACGGGATCGTAGAGTTAGGAAGGGGGTTCTTGGATTACCTTCTTTGTATAACAATCTAGATTACACATCATTATCCGCATAAAAGGGTATCCACTCGCTTCGATTGAAAGCGAGTGGATACCCTTTTTGATTTAGTATAAAATGTTTAAACGTTTTTAATCATGAGTTATATATCTGATCATGACCTGTGGCGATTTCTCACAATAACAAGCTCAAGACATTGATTAGTCCGAAAAAGCAAAAATGAGATCATAGGTTTTTGACCTTGACAGTCGGCTTAATAAGCATGGTTTGATATGAGAGACCTAGTTGGTATCACAGTTCAACCTTGTGCTGTGCTCGGTACTTCGAAGGTGAAAGACCAAAATGAGACTTGAACGTGCGACTAAAATGACACAGATCGGCAAAACCAGTGAAATCTGCAATTTCTTCAAGTTTCAGATTGGATTCAATTAAATACTGAGTCGCTTTTTTTTAATTTCACATCAATTAACAGCTTTGAAAAGCTAGAACCTGACACCTGTTGTATAATCCGGCAGATGTACTGCCTGCTAAGATGCATGTATTCGGCAGTTGAGGCTAGAGTTGCTGATCTGAAATCTTTTCTTATGTGATTCATTATTTCATTGAAATGCAGTTCAATATTTGAAAGTGAAGTCGGAGTTTCAATGTCAGATTGATTGTGACGAAACAAGAAACTAAACAATAACTTCAAGTAACATTCCATAATATTATTACGGAATTCATCCCCCCATATGTATTCGCTGAATAGGCGAAGCATGGTTTCCCTTATATCATCGTTGTTGCCAGTATGAAAGAGGATATAGTTCGAATCCTGCCTGGTTTCTTCAAAAAGTACTTTATTAAAGAAACTAATCAGGGGAGGATTATGGTGAAATAATTCAAAAAAAACTGATTCTATATATTTACTTCTTATCATTATATAAATACAAATACTTCCATCCAACATTTTTATTGAATGCATTGTATCTGGGGGCATAACAAATAGGTCTCCGTCTGACAACTGAAACGTCTTATTTGGAAGTGTAAGAATCCCGCTACCTTTATGAATATAGATGCATTGAAAGTAGTTATTGGAGTGCATGAGATCAAGAGAGAAATTTATATGTTTGGTTATGGCCAGTATCATATTTCAGAAGATCCTGAGTTCTTTTGTGAGCTTATCCGTAAGATATATCGTTCTAATAAGAGTGAATCATTAGTCGATTCAAATGAAGAATCACAATCAACTGCTTCGAATGCTTGGAAATTGCTTCATGGTTGGCGAATACCTCCAGGCAGTCGCGAAAATGGAGATTTCGACGATGAATTCTTCTTAAAATGGCTTCAGCGAGTCAAAGAGATTTGTTCAGACTCGGGACACTTGGAAGTTGCACTAATTAATGTTGGTCACGTTCTTGTCCATTCTCCACCCGACGCAGGAGGTCTATGGATAAATGAATCTGTGGCTACTGCATTGAATGATAAGGATGCAGATCCTATTCGTAGGGGATTTAGATCTGGGGTACTCAACTCGCGAGGTGCACATTGGATAGATCCGACAGCACAACCTGAACTCAAACTTTCAGATGAGTATATGCTTAAAGCCGAAGATACTGAAAATGCAGGATTTCAACGGTTTGCAGTCACTCTAAAAAGTATTTCAGAATTTTATGATCGTGAAGCAAAACGGATTATCGACAGAGAAACAATTGAAACTGATAATTGAATAATTATATTTTAAAGGGGAGCTTCTTTATGCAATGCATGTTTTGTTTTGAGGATTTTGATAAACTTACAAGAGAACACGTTATTCCAGACAGGATTCTCAAGATATTCCCTGAACAAGATATAACGATTGATAATGAAAAAGAGTACAAGGATAGCAAAGGAATGGTAGTTCATGATGTATGCGCTAATTGCAATGGTGTGCTTTTAAGAGCTCTTGATGATTATGGAAATCCGAAAAGACGTCATAATTATAACCCGTGAGAAATCCTTAATTTGAATTATCGGTTTAGGACAGTATTGCTGATCAGCAACATTTATTATTTTGCTAATAACAATCCTGAGATCGATCTTGAAAATGAATAAATTTTGATTAGGTTTAGCATCGGAGACAGCGGTAATGAGCTGTCTCTTTTTACGTCAAGAATTATAAAACCCGTTCGGCAGTTGAAAGTTTTATAAGAGCGATTAATTGTCTTACTCACAAGTTGATTTCTAACTTTGAGCATATGCACTTAGACCACGTTAAGTACCTTAATACATGAAAATGAAGGGCTGCTTAATTTGACTCCAGCATTCCAGAACTGAACAAAATGCTATTATTTGAGTGAAGAGCTGAGGAGCAAAAGCAAAAGGGATAGCAATTCTTCTATTATTCGCCGCCTTTTCCTTGTTTGGTTCGCGTTTCTAGTCTCTGTGACTTGCTGTGTGACGAGCTGGTTCTCGAGCAATGTTAGATGAAAAGAAGTCATAATCTTATTATTTTGGAGCTCTGATTATAGGAGCCACCATTATTATGCTGAAAGAGTTGAAGAATACCTTCAAAAAAACTCTGCTTCTATAGAAAGTAAAATTACCTTCTGAAGGTCTTATAGAAATAAAATTCAATTTAAAAAGTTTTTTAGTATATTGGAGAGCGTTATACTAGATAACTCCTCTATTTTTGACGACCAAATATAATCTCCGTTAGTTACACCCGATATAACTATAGCTCTTTCTACCAATTGATCAATTTTAAGTAAATTATCCTCAGGAGGCTGGGGAGTTTGAATGGAAATAGTGGTTAATTTCATATATCCATGTCTTCCCTCAGGCCAAATTTGTCTGGCGCCAAGTTCATCTACATATGCTAAATATAGTTCATTTTCATTGCTCATTAGGTTTTTAACTCCTTATATAGTTTTTTAGGATTAATCAGCGCTATCCATTTCAGGCATTACCGGATGGTTGTTATCACAGGTTTTACAAGCATTTCGTATAACATACTCATGTTCGCTGATATAACTTCCCTGTTCCCTAGTTATATCTTTCCAATGCGCTTCTTCTTCATATCCAGAAGCAACCCAGCGCCAAATAAAAGAGAACTTCAGCCGTGTTGCACGACAGTTTAATATGCTCAAGTCGGTGAATTTGGTTTCACCAGGCTTAAGATCTTTTGCTACTACAACTAAACCTGTTGATTGATTATGTCCCTCTGTTACTGATGCTTCATCGTCTACAATTGCTGTTATTAGGGCAATTTTCACTACATAATCTGTTGAGATATTTTTAACTGATACAGATCTTATTACTTCAGTTGTCAGATATACATTATCTAAAGCTGCTTTTGAGATATCTTGTGGCAATTTTTACAACTTCCCTTTGTTCTGTTGTCATAAGGTATATTGAACAAATTCTTACGAATTTATACCCTTAGTAAATTAATAAAACTAGCCGTTTGGTCTTGGATAAAAGTGTTTATTGTATGGCTCACGAGGCAAGAGGAGGCTGGTTCCAATGAATATCTTCTGCACTTTATTCATTCGTTATATGTACATAAAAATGGGTCGAATAACTTTATTAAAGTTGCAACAACATATATCCAGTAACATATTTCAACTAAAAAGGAGATTCAGTTAAAAGATACCTTTTTTTATTACTCAGGACGTTCCAGACCGTATTGTCTCAAAGTCATATACGATTGCAGCTGGGGACAAAGTAACAGTTCCCTTGATCCAGAACCTGGTTATAAACTTATAGCTTGGGCTGGATGGGAAATGGACGATGATAAGAAATGTTTCCCTATCGGATTAGAGCAAGATGTTGCCGGTGGTGACTTTATTAAAGTACGTTTTTATAATACGGAGGCTACTGACGGAGCAACAGTAAGAATAGTTGGATTTCAAATTCATGTATCAAGGTGAGCTTATAATATCAATTTAATAAAATTGGAGGGTTATAACGATGTCTAGAGTTGATGATTTAATGAAAACTCTGAAAGATGTAGGAGCTACTTGGACAGCCGAAGATAATAATTTCTCAAGAATGTCTGACCAAGATCGAAAAAAATATCTAGGAGCTAATCCACCCGAAGGTTATGAACCAAATGATAACAATACAGCTTCTAACAATACAAATGCTTTTAACTATCCCAGTCAATTTGATCATCGCAATATCAATGGCCGTAACTATACTACAATTCCTAAGGACCAAGATGCATGCAAATCCTGTGTGGCGTTCGGTACGATATCAGCAATTGAATCTACACTTATGCGTCAAAACGATAGCTCCATTTCAAACCCAGATATCAGCGAAGCTCATTTGTATTTTTGTAAGGGTAGGGAAGTTAATATCGATTGCAGTACAGGTTGGTGGCCAGATGCTGCACTGAATTTTTTTGAGTCAGGAGGTATTGTTGAAGAGACATGGTACCCTTACCCGGATGGATTGTCTCGTAAGGACTGTTCCGGACTTAGTAATGCACCTAATCCTCTGACGTATCGACTATCATCCTATTCAAGAATTACGTCAACTAACGCAATAAAAGAATGGATTTCAACATATGGACCTGTCATAGGCTGCTTCGATGTGTACGATGATTTTTACAACTATAGTAACGGCGTGTATAGGCATGTAACTGGTGAATATTCAGGGGGACATTGTGTAGCTATTGTTGGTTACAATGAAGTAGAACGTTATTGGATATGTAAGAATAGTTGGTTTGGAGAGCGTTGGGGAGAACAAGGTTTTTTCAGAATTGCTTATGGAGAATGCAGAATAGATAGTTGGGGGAATTTCGGAGTAAGTGGTGTTACAGTTAACCGAAGTTTAAGAAAGGAACATTCATATGCTTGATTTCTTGCCAGTTGGTACAATCTTAGAAGGTAGTGGTGGTTCAGAGATATACAAAGTTATGGACCATCAAGTAAGTAGTAACTTTTGGGACTGTCAGTATAATCATGATGAAATAACCCTAATTTTCCCTTCACCCACCAAAATAGAAGGGGTCAAATTAAAAGGCGTTAATTGGTACAAAGATTCTGCTGAATGGAATTTTGAGATATTTGAAAAGCTTCCTGATAATTCTTGGCAATTACTCAAAGCTCAAAAGTTACGGATGGCTGGCAGTACTGGTCCAATAATCGAAGGGCCATTCACAGATACAATATGGATAAATACAGCTGAATATAGAGTAATAAAAATTGAGTTTAATGTCATTAATAATGATCCCAGTCAAAACTACAAATTAATGATTGAGGAAATATATATCCACAAAGTTTAACAACATTTAGGGATGGTGGCTAGTAATGAAAAGTGAACTTATTATTAAGTTGAAAGAATCGAGTAACATTGTACCCACTGATCCAGAGAATTTTAGCAGTGCGCCCGTGCTTACACCATTCACAAAGCTTATAATAGAGGAAAATATTAGTATTCACCCATTAGTCCCCAAAATGGATGTTGAATTCTTGGAGAGTAGCGAAGCTCCACGAGACACAAATCAAACTGTTCTGTCAGGTTACTATTTGGTTGATGCACCTGAGGATAGACTCGAGGTACTGGTCTCTAAGTTAAATGATCAAGAGGTAATTGAAGCTGCTTATCTAAAGCCCTTAGCTCAACTTGCTTCAGTTCCTGCACCACCAGAGACTACAGCATCGTCTCCAGATTTATCTTTGCGTCAAGGATACTTGGATGTTTCTCCTAACGGAATCGACGCACGGTTTGCATGGACTATCCCTGGTGGAACAGGAAGTGGTGTGAATATCATTGATATTGAAGGAGCATGGCGATTCAATCATGAAGACTTAAATCAAAATCAGGGTGGAGTCATTAGTGGACAGGAATCATCTGATCTGGGATGGCGAAATCATGGAACAGCAGTTATTGGCGAGTTTAGCGGAGATATAAATTCATATGGAGTTACTGGGATATGTTCCGAAGCGAATGTAAGAGCAATATCTATTTTTGGAAATAACTCATCTTCAGGTGCAATTGTTCAAGCCGCTAACTTTCTTCAGCCCGGGGATATTATCTTGATCGAATTACATCGTCCGGGACCAAGATATCAATACGAAAATCGTCCTGATCAAGCTGGATTTATTCCCATTGAATGGTGGCCGGACGACTTTGATGCTATCCAATACGCTTCCAGTCGAGGTATTATTGTGGTTGAAGCCGGAGGGAATGGCTCAGAAAATCTAGACGATTCACTATACGATCAAAGACCTACTAACTTTCCTTCAAACTGGACAAACCCATTTAACAGGTCAAATCGAGATTCAGGTACAATTATTGTAGGAGCTGGTGCCCCTCCGCCAGGCACTCATGGACGAGACCATGGTCCAGCGAGATCACGCCTTTCTTTCTCAAATTATGGTACAGTCATGGATGCTCAAGGCTGGGGGAGGGAAGTTACTACTACTGGATATGGGGATATACAAGGAGGAACTGATGAAAACAAATGGTACACAGATTCATTCAGTGGCACCTCAAGTGCCTCTCCTATTGTAGTTGGTGCACTTGGTTGTGTACAAGGCGTGTTGCGTGCTCACAATTTAAATGTATTAACCCCAATAATGGCTAGGTCTTGGTTGCGAGAGACTGGAACTATCCAGCAAGAAGGACCCAATAGCTCTGTTTCACAAAGAATTGGAAATTTACCTGATCTAAAACAATTAATCGCTAAAGCATTAGCACATTGACTATTGCAAGTAGTTAAAGTAAGGGAGTAGGGCTTTTTGTAGAGCGTATCGGAGCATCCTATTGACTTTGAAGTGTCGCCGGTTGGAGATATGATTCGTTCAGGGTCCGGAAATGGCTGGGAGATCATTAACTAACTTTCCAAATCTAACATAAGAGTAGGAAGCGACCATCTTGCAGTACTGGGGAGGTGGTCGCTTTTGTCTGGTTACCTTATAGAACTATTCAACTTTGTCGAGATTTCCTCTTAAAGGAATTTGATCGCCAGGAGGAGAAATACAGCAACTGTCGTATTTTTTGCATTTGTCGAGGGACAAGAACATGGTCCCATTGAAGTCGCTAATTTAGCGGCTTTTTTATTTTATCGGTACAAGTTCTTGTCCCAAGCTAAGGACAAGAACTTGTACCGATTGCCGGAATTGACAAGAACATAGTCCGATTGCCGATTAGATGTATATCTAAACAATGCACGCAAGGATTTAAAACCTTTTTTAGCATCATAATACATGAAAATGTTCAAATTGTTATGGGCAACTGACAAATTAAGAGGGGAGAAACACACGTGGCTAGGTAATAAAATCGGACTGAAACTAGCTGCTGAGGACAAGAACATGTTCCTATTGACGATTAGACGTATATCTAAGAGGCATCTTGCCCTTCAATACATTTAAACTAACGGGTTTTTGGTGGTGGGACAAGGATCTAATCGTTTCTAAAATGCAAAAACTCTGTTAAGGTATATGATAAAAACCTACGGCTCAAAAATTTAAGAGCTTCCTGTACATAGTCTTTGTCATCAGTTGAGATGTGATTTAACAAGCAAACATGTATAAGGAGTTTTTTAACTTTCTTCCTTTCGTATGTCCGAAAGGGCATGTACTAACGTACTATTATTTCTGGTGAAAAGAGGTATACTGGATACCGAGGTGAATCTAATGTGGTTTAAAAGAAGACCGAATACCGCTTCAGAGGCAGAAGAACCTATCGACCCTTTATCCGCTTCGCGRCTCCCTGTGTTAATATGGCTATGCCTTGTTACCACTGCAACTCTTATATTACAGACCATGTCAGCACCCATTATTATTCCGAGTGTTTTTTTCGTCATAGTGATGCTCATCCATACTTACTTATACTGGATAACAGGTTCAGTGGTTGCTTATTCCAAGCCATTATATATTATAATTCAAGCAAGTTTAATATACGGTAGTGCTATTCTTATGCCCGATGGCATGCCGGCAATTCTGATTGGTCTTATACCTGTATTGATCGGGCAAACCGTTGCGATCTATTTCGAAACAGCAAAAGTGGTTTTCGTTGCATTTGTGCTCTATGTCATGTTTTGTTCTCTAACTTTATTTAATCGAACTGGCCCTGAGGCGGCACTGCTTGTTTTATTACTTTTACTCATGATGGTTGTAGTTATATCTTACGCGTCATTGTTTTACAAACAAGTTAATGCACGTGTCAGAACCCAAAATTTCTTGCGGGAATTAGAGCTTGCTCACCAAAAAGTAGAGGAACTTACACTCACTGGTGAGAGACAGCGGATGGCTAGGGACTTGCATGATACACTGGCTCAGGGGCTTGCCGGAATCATTATGCAATTGGAGGCTGCAAGTATTCATCAAGAAAAGGGGAACCAGCTTAAAGCACAGGAGATTATACGTAATGCAATGGTACAGGCCAGACGATCATTAGCGGATGCACGACGAGCAATTGATGATTTACGCACAAAATCAAACCCTTCCATCACGCTCAGCGAGGCGTTTCAGGAACAACTGGAACGATTCCGACAGGCGACTGGTATTACAACTGAATTTCAGGGAGAGCTCCCTTCACAGTTGTCCAAAGTGCAGATGGAGCATATCTTGCATATTTTGAGCGAATCCCTTATGAATATCGCCCGTCACGCACAAGCGAACCTTGTCACGATAACTACCAGCCATAGCAATAATAAGTTTAACCTGAACATTGTTGATAACGGCCAAGGATTTAACACGGATCACATCGGAAAATCACATGGCCACTACGGCTTGATTGGTATACAGGAACGCGCCAGACTCATTGGGGGGAGTATTGAAATTGACAGTAATGAAGAAGGAACAGCTGTACATTTAAGCGTTCCATTATAATTGGTAGGAGGAGAGGGATAGCCGCATGAAGCATAAAGTCATGATTGTGGACGACCATTGGGTTGTACGAGAAGGTCTGAAGCTTATTCTTGAAACAGACGACAATTACTGCATTGTTGGAGAAGCCAACGAAGGTGTTGAAGCATTAAAACTGATGGAAAGTTCAGAACCGGATGTCATCCTGATGGACCTTAACATGCCAGGAGGGCTTGGGGGACTGGATACAATGAAACGGATGCACGAGCAAGGCCTGCTTATTCCCGTTATCATTCTTACCACATATAACGAGGACGAACTTATGATCGAAGGTTTATCCCTGGGTGCCAAAGGATATCTTTTAAAAGATACCAGCCGTGAAAATCTGTTCCGCACATTGGACTCTGCACTCCGTGGAGAGACTTTGCTTCAGCCAGAGATTACTGCCAGAGTATTTGCTCATCAGGCCCGATCGTTAGCCAAAAAAACGGAGCCTACCTTGCTTAGCGATAAAGAAACGATTGTTCTGCAAGCCATCGCAAGAGGGATGCGTAGTAAGGAAATTGCTTTTGATATGGGCATTGCCGAACGTACGGTGAAGGCTCATCTTACGAATATTTACAACAAACTTGGCGTAGATTCACGGTCTGAAGCGGTTGCTGTCGCTGTCGAAAAGGGACTCCTGCATCTCTAAGTAAAAAAATGACTCGCGTAAGTCTTGATTTAACTAACGTACATGCCCGTTCTTGCCCGATCGTACATTTAGGTAATGCCCTAATGTACGATTTTTTTTCGTCTATTTTTCAATACAATACAGACATAGGGTGGTGATGACACACTTCCTAATTGCAGCAAGTTGAAAGGGGCATGACGTTTATTATGGCAAAATGGTTATATCGTCTCGGAGCCTGGTCTTCGAGGAAAAGAAAAACAGTAATTACGGCAGGACTCACACTTCTCATTGTAATGGCAGCTCTCGGCCTAGGCATGGGGACTTCGTTTACAGGGGAGATGACCATACCCGGAACAAAATCCGACCAGGCTGCCGAGGTATTGAAATCCGAATTTCCCGCGTCGGATGGAGGTGGTCAGATTCGTCTAATTTTCAAAGCTGATCAGGGATTGCTCACATCAGAGGGTAATCAATCTAAAATAAAAAAGGCGCTGAAAGATGTTAAAACGGATCTTTCAGTCATCTCTGTTTCCAATCCATACGAAACCATGACACTAAGTCCAGACAAAAAAATCGGATATGCTGATATTACGTATAAACAGGTCGCAAGTGAAGTAGGAGAACATTCAAAAGAACATGCATTAAACATAGCTGAAACATTAACGAAGAATGGAGTGCAGACAGAACTCGGAGGCAGTGTGGCTTTCTCTGAAATTGAAGTAGGCGGCGTCTCTGAAGTAATCGGAATTCTGATTGCGTTTATGATTCTGGCTTTTACCTTCACATCATTTCTTGCAGCCGGATTACCTATTCTGACAGCCGTTATCGGTTTGGGAATTGGCTTGATGACCGTAATTGTTGGATCAAACTTTGTATCGATGTCTTCATTTTCAATCACTCTCGCTGTCATGCTTGCTTTAGCCGTAGGTATTGACTACGCTCTGTTCATTATATCCCGCTACCGTCAACAGCTGGCCGAAGGTTATGACCGTGAGACGGCCATTGCGCAAGCCAATGCTACTGCCGGAGGATCAGTCGTTTTTGCGGGCTTGACCGTTATTATTGCCCTTGTGGGGCTCTCCGTTGTTCAAATTCCGTTTATTACTATGATGGGCTTGGCGGCAGCAATCAGTGTATTTGTCGCTGTGCTTATTGCCATCATCTTTGTTCCCGCTCTTCTGGCTGTTGCTGGAGATCGGATCAGTCCGGCACGGGAAAATCGCTGGTTGCGCAAATGGTCGGGGCAAAAGAAAAATAAGAATAAAGATAATGCCTGGGGAGGGTTGATCACCCGAAAACCGTGGTTAATCTCGGTTCTATCCATAATCATTCTTACCATATGTACATTGCCGTTCCTGCACATGCAGCTAGGCTTGCCGGACAGCGGGCTTAAATCAACTGAAACAACGGAACGAAGAGGTTACGACTTATTAGCAGAGGGGTTTGGTGCAGGCTTTAATGGTCCGCTTGTAATTGTAGCCAAAACCAGTGACGGCAAGGATAGCCAGACCAAGATTGCAGAGGCAACAACTTACATCAAAGATATTCCCGGTGTTGCAAGTGTAACGCCCGCTATTCCTAGCCCTTCAGGACAAGCAGCAATCATTACCGTCTTGCCTGAGACAGGACCACATGATGTTCGCACGACTGAGTTAGTACAAGCTATTCGGGATCAATCGGAGAACGTGCTGAAAAAAGACAACGTAGAGATTATGGTAACCGGTGGAACGGCAGTCAACATTGATATATCCGAAAAATTACAGGAGGCACTGCCTAAGTTTGCATTGCTTATCGTTGGATTGGCCTTTGTTCTGCTGATGCTTGTCTTCCGTTCAATCCTGGTTCCTATTAAAGCAGTTGCTGGCTTCTTATTCACGTTAGGTTCAACACTTGGTTTTATCGTATGGGTTATACAGGATGGATATCTGGGCAGCTTGTTCGGTATTCCAGAACCTGGTCCGGTTTTAAGTTTCCTACCTATTCTGGTGACAGGAATTTTGTTCGGACTGGCAATGGATTACGAAGTATTTCTGGTGAGCAGAATGCGTGAGGATTATACCCACACGGGTGACGCCCACCGTTCAGTAAGGAGTGGATTAACTCACAGCGGGCCTGTGGTTACAGCCGCAGGGCTTATCATGATTGCTGTGTTTGCCAGCTTTATTTTTGCCGAAGATACGATCATCAAATCGATGGGGCTTGCCCTTGCTTTTGGTATCCTGGTAGATGCCTTTATCGTACGAATGACACTTGTACCCGCTGTGATGACAATACTCGGCAAACACGCTTGGTATCTGCCTAAATGGCTGGATCGACTTCTACCTAATATCGACATTGAAGGCGAATCCATTATGAAAGAGAATATGAAGGAGAACAGAGTTACACCAAATACCAAAGTTCAGACGGAATCAAAAATTTAAGCCTTGAGTGCTGAAAGAAAAGTCGTTTTAAGAATGTTAAATTGTAGATTCAAGTCTACCCGGGTATTAAATGCATCCGTATCATGCAGCATGGACATCTTTTTGGAGAAATTACCGAATACATTCATCATCGTAATTAGTGTATCTACTGTATTCATGTCAGTGCGCACTGATCCATCCCGTTCGCCTAAATGGGCCAGCTCCGTAAACAGATGGATCAGCTGATCATATGCGTCCTGATAAATTTGTAAGTTCTCCAAAGGTGCTTTAGACAAAGCAACATAACATTCAAAAGCTTCTATAAGTTTGGAATTCTGTTGATAATGAGCTTGATGATAGAAAACCAAAGCGTCAAAAATGCGCTCCATTTTCTCATAACACGTACCTTCGTCATGTAATACTTCTTGAAGTATCTCAATCTCTGAATGCACGATGTTAGCTGCAACTTCCACAATAAGATGCTCTTTTTTTGGGAAGTAACGGAAAATTGTCGCAACGCCCAGTATCGCTTCATTCGCAATTTCCTGCATCGTCGTTTGCTCAAAACCCTGCCGTGCAAACACAGCAGTAGCCGCTTTAATAATTTCGATCCGGCGTTTCTGCCGCAAGCTGGTACGTTCCTGTTCTAACCTTTGTTTCGGTTGAATGACAATGACCTCCTTAAGTTCAATTAAATTATGCTATCAACTTAGATGTGGTTTGTCAACGAAAGAGGAGTATGCATAATACAAAGAAAAACCTTCCACCCATAATCATCGATGGGATGGAAGGTTTTTTCACATTATACATTAATCAAATGATCTTGTTGGAAAATTAACGGTTCCGATATTCCTGAGGTGTACAGCCATATTGTTTTTTGAAAATTTTTATAAAATGAGGGGGAGCCATAAACCCAAGCTTTTTACTAACATCAGCAACTTTCAGTTCGGTGTGGGTCAGAAGGTGCACAGCTCTTTGCATGCGCAGACGAAACAGATAATCGCCGATCGTTTCTCCTGTTGCTGTTTTGTAGACTTTAGACAAGTAGACCGGATGCAGTCCAACATGATCTGCAATAATTTGCAACGAGATTCCATCTGAAAGATGATTCTGAATGTAGGCATGCACGCTTGAAACAATGTCATCGTGAGTATGCCTGATCTGATTTATCGCTCTGCTTCGATGAAACTGAATTATTTTCTCAGCCCAGGCATATACGCGGTGACTGGAAATTTGACTTTTCTTTCGAATCATCAAATCGAACTCTTCATTGAGAAGCTCATCTAACGTAACATGTTGTGAGCGGAATACAATGGCAAAGGTAGATGACAAGTACAGCAAACATGTATAAAGAACTTCATGAGACAGGTCCGATCCTTCACCATCCACTGAAAGCACTCGTTTGATTTTGGCGATCGCTTCTTCCCAGTTTCCAGCTTCCAACAATTGCGGCAGAAGTGGAGGCTCCAAAAGTTGAAGATAACCTTGATCCATCACAGGGTTCGGCAGCTGATCGTCGACGGTAATAAAATAGCTTTTATGCTCACCGACATTTTGTTGAATTACCGCCACGCACCGATTAAAACCTTCACTTAATCCTTCAGGAAAAAGTCGCTCTTGTCCCAAACAGATGGAGATTGCCCCTTTTAGAAATTTTTGCACATGATTTTGCAACTTAACCGCAAAAGAATCGACAGAGTTTAGTGTTTTACGATCCTCATGATGAATGAGAAACACCAGATACCCCTGATCGGTAATACAATGCCATAAGCCAAATGGAGTGAAAACTTCATCTGCAATATTGGTAATCGCATATTCAAGGAGGGAGAGAGATTGAAGATCATATCCTGAAAATTCCTCTTCCATTCGGATCACCATCATTCGATAGTTGTCTTCCATACGGATGGGAAGATCCAGAATCTTCAGGCGCTCCTCCAAAATATGCTGACTCATCGGCTTATTTTGGAGTAAATCATTAAGAAACTGATTTTGCAACACGGGAAGATTAGCATGTAACATGTGCTGAATCTGCTGCATTGAACTTATATTTTCCCATTCTTGCTCGATATTCTTAATGGCCTCTTCAACAGCCTTGACAAGTGCTTGAGTGTCCACAGGTTTAAGCATATAATTCATCGCCTGATAGCGAATGGCTTGCTGAGCATAATCAAATTCATCGTGTCCTGACAAAATAATACTCCGAATGCGAGGAGCTGATAAGCGAATTAGGCGGATTAATTCAAGACCATCCATTTCAGGCATACGTATATCCGTAATCATCACATCAATCGCAAACCGGGAGGCGATATCCAGTGCATCTTCGGCGGAGTAGGCACGATGCACTTCTTCGATGCTGCTATCCTCCCAAGGAATCGTGAGAGCAAGACTGTCCACCACAGACTTCTCGTCGTCTACAATTAAAAGGGCATACATAAGTGCAACAACTTCCTTCCTGATGATTAGTCTCCTTATTGTAGGCAATCATCACGGGCATTACAATCTGGATTTCCTTATTAACCTGCGAATATTAAGATATTGTTATCCGTGTTTGGATGTAGTTATCCATAGATGTAAAAAGGACACTAAAATCAAAATAAATCTTTCGAAATGCGTTATGCAATCTTAAGAATGCGTTATATGCCTTCTTCTCCCTCAACCGTAAAATAAAATAGATACCTTTAAATGATACATAACGAAAGGGAGTGTCAATGGATGAAACGAGATATTAAACAGCTCATAGATCAAATGACCATTGAGGAGAAAGCCAGTCTGTGTTCCGGCAGCACCTTCTGGACCACCACAGGAATCGAAAGATTAGGTATTCCATCCATTATGCTAGCCGACGGACCACACGGACTACGAAAACAAGATGGAGAATCGGATCATCTGGGGCTGAATGAAAGTGTACCTGCGACATGTTTTCCTACAGCCAGCGGGCTGGCAAGTTCCTGGAATCGCGACCTGATTGAACAAGTAGGAAGCACCATTGGTAAAGAAGCCCAAACCGAGAATGTAGCTGTTTTACTGGGACCAGGTGCTAATATCAAGCGCTCCCCGCTGTGCGGACGAAACTTTGAGTATTTTTCCGAAGATCCGTATCTTACGGGTGAACTGGCTTCATCTCACATTCGTGGTGTGCAAAGCCAGGGAGTCGGCACTTCGCTGAAGCATTTTGCCGTGAACAATCAGGAGGATCGTCGAATGTCTGTTAATGCCGTAGTGGATGAAAGGACATTACGCGAAATTTACTTAACTGGCTTTGAAAAAGCGGTCAAACAAGCTCAACCATGGACTCTTATGTCTGCATACAACAAAGTTAATGGGACCTATGCATCCGAGAATCCCTACCTCCTGAATGATATATTGCGAGATGAATGGGGGCATGACGGATTTGTCATGTCAGACTGGGGAGCAGTCAGTGAAATTGTACCTAGCGTAGCGGCAGGCATGGAACTTGAAATGCCACCTTCCAATGGCGAAGCCCAACGTAAAATTATTCAAGCGGTTGAAGAAGGCGCACTCGATATTTCGTTACTTGATCAAGCGGTCGAACGCTTGCTTACGGTTATTTTTAAATGTGCAGATCATATGCAGCAAGATGCCACATACGATGCTCAAGAGCATCATGCTTTTGCAAGACAGGTGGCCCAAGAGACCATGGTATTGCTGAAAAACGAGAATGGGATCCTACCCTTGCAGAAAACGGGGCATATCGCAGTTATTGGAGAACTAGCCCAATCGGCCCGTTATCAGGGCGGGGGAAGTTCACACATAAATGCAACGAAAGTTGACATCCCTTATGAAGAATTGCTTCGTTCTGTCGGGGATCAAGCGCAGCTCACCTATGCGCAGGGATATGAACTGAGCTCGGATGAAACCAATGCTCCATTATTACAAGCTGCTCTGGAAACGGCAGCGGCAGCTGATGTAGCCATCTTGTTTGTAGGGTTGCCTGACCGTTATGAATCTGAGGGATATGACCGCAAACATCTTAATCTTCCCAATAATCATCAGGAGCTCATTACAGCTATAGCTGCCGTTCAACCTAATGTAATTGTCGTGTTGAGCAATGGTGCTCCTGTCGTTATGCCTTGGCTCCACAACGCCAAAGCCGTTCTTGAAGCTTATCTGGGAGGTCAGGCTACTGGAGGCGCTATCGCTGATATTTTATTTGGTGATGCAAACCCTAGCGGCAAGCTGGCAGAGACGTTCCCGCGTTCAGCCAAGCACAATCCATCCGCATTGTTTTTCCCTGGTGATGGAAATCAGGTTGAATACAGAGAGGGGATATTCGTAGGTTATCGGTACTATGAAGCTAAAGATATAGAACCGCTTTTTCCTTTTGGTTATGGACTAAGCTACACACAATTTGAATACTCCAATCTGACTGTTGATAAAAGGGAGATCAACGATACAGATTGCATCAACGTCTCGGTAAAGATTAAGAATACTGGTTCTGTGCAGGGTAAGGAGATTGTTCAACTATATATTCATGACACAGCATCCCGTGTTACACGTCCTGACAAAGAGTTGAAGGGCTTCACCAAGATTGACTTAAAACCAGGTGAAGAGAAACAAGTCACAATAAGTCTCGATAAACGTTCATTTGCATATTACGATGTAGAGCGATCCGATTGGCATGTGGACAGCGGCGAATTCGAGATATTGGTAGGTGCATCTTCTCAAGATATTAGGCTTACAACAAAAGTTGTCGTAAATTCGACATCCCGTGAAATGATCCCAACATACCATCGCGACACCACCTTTGGTGAGTTGCTTGCAAATCCTAAAACAATGGCGATCCTTTCTCAAATGCAGCCTCAAGCGGATCAGAATCAAAGTGAGATTCAATCCAGTGCAGTATCCGCTGAGATGATTCAAGCCTCCATGCAATATTTGCCACTGCGGAACCTGATTCCTTTTTCAGGGATGACAGAGGAAACCTTATCACAATTGCTTGCAGCATTGAATCAGGCAGTACAAAGCGAAACATAGAATCTGATCTTTCTTTTCAGCTCAATTTCAGATAAAAGTCGCCATGAAGGCGACTTTTATCCTTTGTATAACCTTTACACTTAACTCGTACATGCATAAATATATAAGCATTATTAATATGTAACTTTTAGAGAAGGTGGATATTAAATGAGTATTCGCAAGAAAATGCTAGTTGTGTTTGGGACTGTTATTGTACTGTATCTCGTAGCGCTAAGTTACCAAAATTACAAATCTTTAATCCAAAATGAAAAGTTAGAAGAGATACGAAAAATTCAATTTACCTCCTCGCTGAAAGCACAGGAGATGCAGGAAAGTCTGATGGAATACCAGGTTCAAATGATGCTTCCATCCATTGGATATGCGTCTAAGGAAACCGTTGAAGAAGCAAGTGCACAATTGTTAGCAAAATTCAAGCAAGCTTTGCAAGAATATTCCGCATTGAATCCATCCGAGAAAAATGAAGTAGTTCAGATTCAGGAAGCATATTCCAGTTACATTGACCAAGGTCATTTGGAGGGAGGACAGAAACTAAACGAATTAATCCTTGGATTAAAATCCAAAAGTGTGACTGATGTGAACTCCAATATTCATACATTGATCACGTCCAACAAAAATGTATTTTGGCAGTCCATCACATATCAGTCTTGCGTGACTTTACTTGTTATCCTCATCTCACTGCTGCTCGCGCGTTCCTTTATTAAGCCTACTGAACGTCTCGTTCAAGGGACGGAACGGATTCATAATGGAGATTTAAGCCAGTCATTTCATTCAAACGCTTCAGATGAGATTGGCAAACTTGCAAATATGTTTGAAGTCATGCGCACTGGCCTTACAGGCTTCATACGTTCAGCCCAGGATAATTCCGATGTGGTTGTACAATCAAGTCAGCTTCTAATCAACAATTTGGAAAAGTCATCCATTTCAATGAGAAAAATTGGCCAGTCGGCAACTTCCGTTTCAGATGGAGCGCTTGTACAACTTCAGTCAGCAGAAGAAACAGCACGAGCCATAGATGAAGTAGCTCGAGGCATTGCTCTGATCAGTGAGTCAAATAATGAAGCTACAGAATGTTCATTCATTACTGAACAACAAGCTAGAAAGGGAGAGGAACTTCTACAGAACGCTAAACTTCGCATTGACCGCTTTAATCACACGATGGATGAAATAGAAAGATCTGTTGCGACAATGAAACAGCATTCCGTTACTATTCAAGAAATCGTTCATCTTATAGCGACAGTTGCTCGTCAAACTGACTTACTCGCTCTTAACGCAGGTATAGAGGCTGCAAGAAGTGGGGAACAAGGAAGAGGATTTTCCGTTGTTGCAAGTGAAATTCGCTCATTGGCAGATCAAACCCGTCAATCGTTAAGTAACATATTTGATACGATCAACGACATTCAGGAAGATACGGCATCAGCAAACACTATCGTAGTTCAAGGAAAAAAAGAGTTGGCACAAACGATAAATGCAGTTGAACAAGCAGGTCAAGCATTCGAAATGATCCTTGAATCTGCCAAAGACGTTGCCAGTCAGATGCAAGAGATATCCTCCGCTTCTGAGCAATTATCCGCAAGCTCTGAGGAGGTCAGCGCTTCAATGCAGCATTTAGCTTCTATTGCCAAACAAGCACATACAGAAAGCACAACGATGGTTCAGGCCGTTGAACATCAGATGGTTATTGCAGAAGAAATACAGCATTTTTCCGATAACATTCGAGGTTCTGCTTTTAATATGAGAGATCAAATATCCATTTACAAAACCTGATATATGTGAGGATGAGGGCGAAAATAGAAAATGAAAAAGATTCGGGAGAGTTGATACTAAATTCGAACTGTTGCATTCAGTTAAACCAATCATTTAGATTACGTTATTCCATATTTGTTATGCGTTATATCCCTCACTTCAAAGAGTTATTAAAATAAAGATATAAGATAGAGAACTCAATTGAGCGTAAACCAACTAGATACCGGAGGGAAACAGTATGGGAACCATAGCAAACGAACAACCCATTGTAACCGAGAACGTTAAACCCAAACAACCTGAACGAGAAATCCCGACACGCAGATTACTTGGAGATTCCATGGGGCAATTTGGTCTTAACATCTCCAGTGGCTTGCTTGGATTAATTACGTATTATTATACCGATGTCGTCGGTGTATCCGCTGCCATTGTCGGTACAGTACTGCTGTTAACTAAAATAATGGATGCGTTTGCAGACGTAGGTATGGGAGTGCTTGTTGACCGTACCAAGTCAAAATACGGACAGGCTCGTCCATGGCTTCGCTGGATGACCATCCCGATGTTCGTCTCGCTGCTACTCGTATTCTCTGTTCCCGACATCAGTCCAACAGGAAAAATTATATATGCTGTCGTGACCAATCTTATTTTTTATCTTTTTGTGTATACACCAACATCTATTCCTTATTCAAGTCTAATGGCATTAACGACACGTAACAACTATGAACGATCATTAATGGGAATTTTCCGCTCCGCAGGAGGATATTTGTCCGGTATGATTGTTGCCATTGCTTTTATTCCCGTGGTAACAGCTATGGGGGGAGGACGAAAGGAATGGACGATCTTAGCCGGTGTATTTGCTGCCGTTGCTGCCATCGGGATCTTCGTTGCTTTTTTATCCAACAAAGAAAAATATAATAATGTGCAGCTGGATGAACTTGGTTTTTTTCAGGATAAAGTTCCACTGTCACAAGGTCTTAAAATGTTGTTTGCAAATAAGTACTGGGTTCAAATCCTCATCGTGATGACAGTTGTAAATATATTGTTTGCTCTTAACGTAGCCGCAGGCAGCTATTTTGCCAAATACATTTGGGGAAATGTCAGCCTGGTTGGTTTGATGGGGGCAATCGGTTTGATACCCGTTATTATCGGATTCGCACTCTCTGGACCGTTCATCAAACGTTTTGGGAAACGGAATACAGCCTTGGGCGGCATTATTATAGCGTTAATCGCAGCGGTGATCAGACTAATCTCACCGGAAAGCATTATTCTGGGACTGGTCTGCTCCATCTTTCAGGCTCTTGGTACGATTCCTCTTATGGCTGTGGGTACAGCTCTGACAACGGATACGATTGAATACGGGGAATGGAAGTTCAATAAACGTCTGGTTGGATTGACCAATAGTGTTATCGCATTTGGTTCCAAAGTAGGAACAGCAGTTGGAACCGCTATGATCGGTTGGCTGCTTGCATTAGGAGGATATGTGGAGCAGGCTTCCGAGCAGGGAGCAGGAGCTAAACAAGCGATTATTGCTCTGAACATTTATGTTCCTATAGTCATTTTGCTTATTCTTGCTGTGGCCTTGTATAAGTATAAACTTGATAAAGAATACCCTAAAATTATCCAAGAATTAGATGACAGAAAACAATCCTGATTTATTAGAAAGAAGCTCTCCCATAAGGGAAAGCTTCTTTTGTTGTTAACCGTTTTAAATACATTCAATTAGAATCTAAACTCTACTGGCTTAATATACATTAATGCAATATTAGGATCATTTATTCTGACGCACACCATGGCTGCTCTGTTGCCTGAAGTGAGCAGGTGTAATATTTAATGATTTTTTGAAGACGGTCTGGAAGTGACTTTGACTGGAAAAACAAAGATAGCTGCTAATTTCACTAATGGGTTTGTTCGTATAAACAAGCAAATTTTGAGCTTCCTTTAGCTTGCAATCCATAATAAATTGATGCAGGCTTTTGCCGATCTTTTTTTTGAAAGTGGTCGATAAATACGTACGACTGTAACCGAAATGTTTTGCCACGTGATCAACGGTCAAATTCTGATGCACGTTATTATAAATATATTGAATCAAACTTCGCATACTTACGTCATCTGCTATATCATACCTTGCGGCTTGGACTCTCCTGGCAAAATTAAACAAAGCTTCT
This sequence comes from Paenibacillus sp. 2TAF8, assembly GCF_052114825.1. Lineage (NCBI taxonomy): Bacteria > Bacillati > Bacillota > Bacilli > Caryophanales > Paenibacillaceae > Paenibacillus > Paenibacillus sp. 2TAF8. Next base: position 62,049 of record NZ_JBFRFN010000024.1, on the reverse strand, counting down.
TTCATGAAATTTTGAATGGATTCCGGTGACGATAATTGTTCAATCTCTTGGAGATAGAGATYGGATAACTGAAAAGCAACTTCTGTATCTAATTGCCCCCGAATGGCTGCTCGCGTAGCCAGGGTAATCGCGACAATCGATGTGTTTTTCGTCTGACGAATTGTGTTGCCAGCGGTCATACCCTCATGAACCATAAAAGGCTGTTCCAAAAACTGTTTAAGACCAACCTCATTACCGTTCTCAATGTAATAACACATCTGGTTTTCAATCTCGTAGGAATTGTTAAAATATAAGTTTTCTTTATTTTCGTAAATTCCTTTTGTTTGCTCGTTGTTAATTTCCTTCATCGAATTCATTTGAAGTAAGTCCAAGTAACTCATCTCTTGGCCGTTCACAAAATAATGAATGGTCACCAGATGATTTAGAAATTGCTGCAGCGGCATTGGCATGATCTGCTTCAGAAAACTTTCGAAGTTTGCTTCATCTTGACCGGAAACGACAAAGGCTTTTTTAGCGATCCGCAGTGTGTCTTTCAAATAAGGTGTTTGACTGACAGGTCCGACAAGAATGACATGGCCTGGAAGGGAGCTAACTTTGATCGCACCATAGTAAGCAAAGAAGGAAGTCGACAAATATGCGACCTCTTCGTGTGAAAGCAGAAGCTCAGAGAGATACTCAAGTGGCGGATGAGTTAATTCGCTCTGAGCAGGATGACTAAATGTATGGTGCTGCTGGTTATACAAATATGTCGGAATCAACGTAGACTGGTAGAGAAATTTTAATGTCTTTTGTAAGCTCTTCAACAAAATCTCCTCCGGTATAAACGTATGGTTGGAGTGGAGCATTCTAATCATTCATTTCAAAATATCAAACTCGTCCAAGGCAGTCAATATATTTAAGAACAAATATGAAATTCACAGTACATATATGAAAGATAGCACTTCCATTATGGAATACAATAAATCTTAACTAATGCATCCGGAGCGAAGGGAGAAGAATCATGCAGACCGTTAAAGAACTAATTCAACGTATGACGGTAGAAGAAAAAGCGGCTTTAATGGCTGGTGTGGATTTTTGGAAAACAAATCCAATCCCGAGATTGTCCATACCATCTATATATATGACGGATGGGCCTTGCGGCTTACGCAAACAAGGAGAGAAGGCAGACCATCTCGGTCTAAACAACAGTGAGGAAACAACATCTTTTCCCACAGGAGTTACGCTTGCTGCCAGCTGGAACCCGGACAATATTCGTAAGATGGGTGCAGCTATAGCGAAGGAGTGTCACCATTTCGGGGTTAATATTCTCCTTGGTCCTGCTGTTAACATTAAAAGAAATCCCAAGTGCGGCAGAAACTTCGAATATTTCTCTGAAGACCCTTACCTCTCGGGAATTCTTGGCTGCGCTTTTGTCGAGAGTGTTCAAAATGAAGGGATTGGAGTCTCACTGAAACATTTCGCTGTAAATAACAACGAAAATTATCGTTTCATGGGAGATTCTGTGTTGGATGAGCGTGCATTACATGAGATCTATCTCAGAGCATTTGAGCGAATTGTCAAAAACACAAAGCCAGTAACTGTGATGAGTGCATACAACAAGATTAATGGTGTCTTCTGCTCTGAAAATCACAGACTATTGACTGAAATTCTAAGAGAAGAATGGGGTTTTGATGGTGCGGTGATCAGTGACTGGGGTGCTGTATCTGATCGGGTAGATGGCATTAAGGCAGGAATGGATCTGGAGATGCCAGGTGATTGCGAATATTTTAGAAAGTCAATTATAGATGCAGTTGATAGTGGTGAATTACCGATTTCTTCGCTGGATCAGTCGGTGAGCAATATTTTGAATCTGATTCGGCGTACACACGATATTCAGTACAGCCTTGCTTTTGACAGAGAAAAACATCATAACCTGTCAGGTGAAATCGCAGCCGATAGTGCTGTTCTTATGAAAAACGATGGCATCCTGCCATTAGATCCATCGCAAAACTATGTTGTCATTGGTGAATTGTTTGAGAAGATGCGTTTTCAGGGGGCCGGAAGCTCTTTGATCAACCCTAGCAAGCTTACTTCACCAAAAACTGCTTTTGATCAACGCGGCATCCGCTACGATTATGCAAGCGGCTACAGAGAGTCCGAGTTTGAATCTGAACCGGAATATGTTAGTTCAGCTATGGCAAAGGCACAGTCAGCTGATGTTGTTCTATTCTTCGCAGGACAAACCGATTATACAGAAAGTGAAGGCTATGACCGGGAGTCGATGACATTACCTGATAATCAGCTTGCTCTTCTGCGCAAGCTGGTCCAGCTGAACAAAAAAATTGTTCTTGTATTATTTGGGGGTTCACCTGTCGAATTGCCTTTTGAAGATGAGGTTCATGCGATTTTGAATATGTACTTGCCTGGTCAAGCGGGAGGTGAAGCTGCGGCTCAACTCCTTTTCGGAGAAAAAAATCCTTCCGGGAAGCTCGCGGAGACATGGATGAAAAGTTATTCAGATGTACCCTTTGGTGAACAGTTTGTGCAACAGAAGTCCGAGCTTTACAAGGAATCGATCTATGTAGGCTATCGCTATTATGATTTTTTGCAAGGAAAAGGTGTACGTTATCCGTTTGGTCATGGACTTAGCTATACAGAGTTTGCTTACGAATCGCTGCAAGTCCAGCAAGATTCACAAACGTTCATAGTCACATGTGGAATCTCGAATACAGGGCAGATGGAGGGCGGAGAAACCGTACAGGTATATGTTGCAAACCCAACCTCAGATGTGTTTAAGCCTACCAAGGAACTTCGTGCTTTTGGCAAAGTATATTTGAAGCCAGGTGAACAAAAGCAAGTAAAAATGAGCTTTACTCTAGATGATCTCGCTTACTATCATGTAGACCGGAAAGAGTGGGTTGTAGAAAATGGGGATTATCAGGTCTTGATTGCTGCTTCCGCAGCAGATATTCGCTTGTCTGCCAAACTTTCTATCACCAGCCAGCCTGACATTGCAAGCCCGTATTCTCGCGAACAATTAAAGCATTACTTTTCTCCACATTTGTTATCTCAAGTGAGTATGGAAGAATTCGAAGTTCTACTTGGAAGGAAAGTAACCGAATCATCTAACAAAGAATTAACGAAATATACTCTGGATTCCAGATTGGATGAATTGCGGGAATCCTTTATAGGAAATTTATTTTATACATTTGTTATCGGTATTGGAAAAAAACAGTTTAAGCGATCACAAAAGATGCCTGAAGGTCCCGAGCGGGACATGCAGCGCAAAAATGGCATGTTTTTGATGAAAATGATGCCGAATAACAGCATTCGTTCCATGTCGGTATCGAGTACAGGGCGTTTTGGCTACCATATCGCAGCGGGGCTGATTGACATACTGAATGGTCAGATCATGCAAGGCATCAAACGAATGCTTCGAAAAGAACGTTTGTCCCCTCTGCCGAAGGACCAGAAGTGACTATACCTTAAATCACGAACATACAGGAGGAAACAACATGAGTCAGCGCATGATCAGCAAAAAACGTGTTTTTATTACTGGTGCATCCGGTGGTATGGGACAGGAAAGCTTGAAAAGAATGATCAAAGACAGCCATCTGTATGACATTGTTACGTTGTGTCTGGACACGGAAAAGGATCGTAAGGCCCTGGAGCCTTATCAAGATTTGAACGAAGTAACGATAAAGTATGGAGACATACTGGACTATGAAAAAGTGCTTGAATGTGTCAAAGACGTAGATTTGATTCTGCACATTGCTGCATTTGTGTCACCTGCTGCAGATTATTTCCCCAAGAAAGCTATGCAAATTAATTACGGTGCCGTCAAAAATCTGGTGAGTGCTATATACGAACATGGCCAAGAGGAACATACCAAGCTGGTATTTATCGGAACCATCGCAGAGACTGGCGATCGCATGCCACCTATCCATTGGGGGCGAGTAGGTGATCCCCTTAAACCAAGCATGTTTGACTATTATGCCGTTTCTAAAATTGCAGCCGAGCGTCTTGTGATTGAATCCGGGCTGAAATACTGGGTAAGCCTGCGCCAAACCGGAATTATGGGACCCGCTATGAGTAAAATTATGGATGCGATTATGTTTCACAACTGTCTGGACAACGTTTTGGAGTATGTATCCGACCGTGACTCTGGCAGAATGATGGAGAATTTGTGCAACTATGAGTTTACAGGCAAGCTGCCAGAGGATTTCTGGTGCCATGTTTACAATATAGGAGGCGGGGAATCCTGCCGTGTCAGTACCTATGAGATGTACCAAAAACTATACGGGGCAATCGGTTTCAAAAACCTTGACCATGTGATTAATCCGAAATGGTATGCCACGCGTAATTTTCACGGACAGTACTACCTTGATTCGGACAAGCTAAACGATTATTTGCATTTCCGTCAGGACGGGATGGATTATTTTTATCGTTGTTACCTTGAAAATCTGGGTTCTCAGGCAACAGCAGCAAAAATTCTGTGTAAACTGCCGTTTGGCGAACGAATCATGGGAACTGTCATGAAAAAAATGTTTGAAAAGCCGGCCAGAACGGAACATGGCACATTGCGGTTTATTGAAGAAAATGTGGAAGACCACATTGATGCGTATTGGGGCAGTAAAGAGGCATGGAACAGCATCCCTGATAAATTAAGCGAGTTCCAGCATTTCAAAGACTGGAACACCGTAGTTCATATTGATCATGGATACGATGACACCAAACCTGAGCGGGATCTCGAAATTGATGATGTAAAATCGGCCGCTGCATTTCGGGGAGGACAATGTTTGTCTTCAGAGATGGAAAAAGGAAACTGGAGAAATAAATTAAGTTTTACGTGTGCATTTGGACATACATTCCAAGCCAGTCCGAAGCTGGTGCTGCATGCTGGTCATTGGTGCCCTGAATGTGAACGTGAGAGTTGGAATTATGCTGAACGTGCAAAAGTAGATCCATTTTTTGCTCAAGTATGGACTCCGTTACATGCTCCGAATGAGACCAGAGTTTACAAAAAAATAGTTTCCGAGCTGGATGTATAATATTTTGACAAGGCAGGAGAGACCTCAATGTTAATGCTATCTTCCATAAAGATCAACGGATTGGAATCCGGCTGTATTACAGATCATGCACCCATGATTTCGTTTGCACTTTCTTCGGATCGAGCTGGAGAAAGGTTGCATGAAGCCATCATTGAAGTTGGTGATTGGCGTGTGACCACCTTAGATCAGATTAACAATCTTTACACGGGGCCGCTAAAACCGCATACGGAATATCATGTCAGGATCATAGCAACCGGAACCAGTGGAGAACAGGCAGAGCATTTTGCTTTATTCAAGACAGGCAGAATGGGTACAAAATGGTCTGCTCAATGGATTACCGATATGTCCTACGATTTCCCTAAAAAGGTTTCTCCTGTACCTATGACGTTTCGCCGTAACTTTGAACTCACGCAGACGGTGACAAGGGCGTGGATAAACGTAACGGCACTGGGGGTATATGAACTTGCTCTGAATGGTGAAAAGGTGGGAGAAGATTACTTTGCTCCAGGGTTTACTTCATATGATCATCAGATCCAGTACCAGACCTATGATGTTACACATCAACTGAAATCATCAAACGCAGTCACAGCTGTAGTAGCAGGGGGATGGGCTGTCGGTTCATTTAATTATGTTCGCAAAAATAAAATTAGTGCTGATCGTCAAGCATTATTGCTGGAATTGTACATTGAGTATACAGACGGTACATCAGATTTAATCGTTACCGATCCAACGTGGGAAGTTACTCTGCATGGAAACTATCGTATGGCAGAATGGTATGACGGTGAACATTATGATGCCGCTATTGATTTGGACCTTGTTCGATGGAAGCCGGTAGATATAACCCGCCCTCGCAAAAATCCGGAACTATTAGCGCAGTATGGTTTGCCCGTGCGTGTACAGGAAGAATTGAAACCGGTATCCCGCACAGTAGCACCGAGTGGTGAAATCATCTATGATTTTGGTCAAAACTTTGCAGGCGTAATCACAGCCAAAATTGTAGGAAAACACAATCAAAAGATTGTGTTCCGACACGCTGAAGTATTGGTAGAACAGGAACTCTTCGTAAAATCTTTACGTACCGCGAAGGCTGCTGCGACATATGTTTGTCTGGAAGGAGAGCAAACGTATTCACCTCGGTTGACTTATATGGGGTTTCGTTATGTGGGTTTGACCGGGATAGATCCGGACCAGATTGAACTGTCGGCTTACGTGTTGCATTCTGATTTCAAGGAGATTGGTCATTTTTCATGTTCCAATCCACTGTTAACACAGCTTCAGAGTAACATTCGATGGGGTGGGCGCTCCAACTTTGTTGATATTCCAACAGACTGTCCGCAACGGGATGAACGTCAGGGATGGACAGGGGATATTGCTGTTTTTGCTTCAACAGCTTGTTTTAACTTTGACATGAGCCGATTCTTTGATAAATGGTTGATGGATATGCGTGCAGAACAATCCAAAGGTGGCGGATTTCCTATGGTTATTCCCCGAGGTGGAGATCACTGGCCTGCAATGGCTAATTCATGTTGGGGAGACAGCAGTATTCTGGTCCCTTGGGCTGAATACTTGGCACGCGGCAATAAACAGGTTCTTGAAAAACAATATGATTCCATGAAGAAATTTCTAAAAGCAGCGAAATGGTGGTCTTCTTTCCTAGCCGTCTCGCCTGCAGATCGTTATGTTTGGCGTTTCCCGTTCCATTTTGGCGACTGGGCTGCACCGGAAGGAGATGCCAAAGCATGGATTAAAAAAGGGAAATGGGTAGGCACCGCTTATTTCGCTAACTCGTGTGGCATTATGGCAAAGATTGCTTCCATTCTAGGGCACACCGAAGATGTATCCTATTACTACGATTTAAGAAAAAAAATTATTACCGCGTACCGGAAGGTATTTACTGATAAACAGGGGAATATGAAAGAAGAATTTCAGACGGCCTATGTGCTCCCCCTTCATTTTGGTATGACGGAAGGTGAGGAAACAAAGCAAATGGTGAATAATTTGACTCGATTAATTCACGAAGCTGGAAATCACCTTACAACAGGCTTTACCGGAACCCCTTATCTGCTATTTGCCCTCTCTGACAATGGACAGCTTGACGCTGCATATGAACTGCTGTTACAGGAGGAATGTCCATCCTGGCTATACGAGGTGAAGGCTGGAGGGACAACGATCTGGGAACGCTGGGATGCACTCAGACCTGATGGAACTGTAAATATTGAGGAACTAAGCGGCAATAAGTCAGCAGAAGAATCGAATGGAGGAATGGTTTCCTTTAATCATTACGCGAATGGAGCTGTGGGCGATTGGCTTTATAAAAGGCTGGCAGGTCTGGAGCCCACCAGCGGCGGATATCAGACTTTCCGAGTCGCTCCTATGATTGGCGGAGGTATTACATGGGCTAAAGCCTCTACAGTTACACCTTACGGCCTGGCAAGTGTAGACTGGAAACGGGATGAACATCTATTCCATGTTGAGGTTACAGTTCCCGTTTCTACAACATGCTCTTTGCACATGCCCAATGGAGAGATACACATTTTGACGAGTGGACAGCACAGCTTTCAATGCTCCTTGAGTACAAACGCTCTTTCCAAAAATAGTTATAAAGAGCAGCCTGTCGTACATTAGGTTGGCCCATAGAACGATATACGTAATGAAGTCGCCGGTATGGCGGCTTTTTTACGATAAGCATTTTCAACTATAAGTTAAGAAAACGCTATTCATCCTTTGTATTGCATTATATCCTGCAGACTTGTATGCGCTTACAATAAATCCAACAATACTATTCTACATCAGACATGAGGAGGTCTCAAATGGAGTTGGCAGCCCCAAAAAAGGACAAAATGAAAATCAATAGACGAGGAGATCGCTGGCAGCTCTACCTAATGTTAAGCCCCGCCGTACTATTGGTTCTTGTATTTGTTTACATGCCCCTGGGCGGACTAGTCATGGCGTTTCAGGATTACAAACCTTATCTGGGGATAACGGGATCCGAATGGGTAGGCATGGAACATTTCAAATTTCTATTTGAATATCCAGACAGCGTGCAAGTCATCTGGAATACACTTCGGATCGCGGTGTTAAAACTGGTTTTTGGTTTTATTTCGACGATGGGCTTTGCACTGCTGATTAATGAAGTCCGCCGCAAAGTATTAAGAAGTACCGTTCAGACATTTGTTTTTCTCCCACACTTTCTTTCATGGGTTGTTCTAGGCGGCATTTTTATTGAGCTTCTTAACCCGGACAGCGGTCTTGTTAATCAGGCACTGCAGGCATTAGGATTCAACCCCATCTTCTTTCTGGGTGATAACAACTGGTTTCTGTTTACAGTGGTATCGAGTGAAGTGTGGAAAGAGTTCGGATATGGTTCCATCATTTTCCTCGCGGCCATAGTCGGAATCAATCCAGCACTGTATGAAGCAGCTCAGATTGATGGAGCAGGCAAATGGAAACAGATGCTGCATATCACTTTGCCATCTCTAATTCCAACGATAGCTGTGGTACTAACACTTTCACTCAGTCAAATACTGAATGCAGGCTTTGACCAAATATTTAATTTGTATAACCCTCTGGTATATGAAAAAGGGGATATCATCGATACTTTTGTTTATCGGATCGGTCTGATTGATGGTAACTACAGCTTCTCTACTGCAATCGGTTTATTCAAATCCATTGTCAGCCTGATTTTGATTCTAGGTGCATACCGGATTGCCTACAAAGTAGCTGACTATAAAATTTTCTAAGGTGGGATCTTATGCAAGTGATGTCTACGCCTCAGCGCTGGTTCCAGACATTTAATAATGTACTCATGATACTACTGGCACTAATTTGTGTTGTACCGTTGCTTCATGTTGTTGCAATATCGTTAAGTTCAACAGAAGCCGTTATGGCAAACAGAGTTACTTTTTTCCCGATCGACATCACCTTTAACTCCTATCTGAAAGCACTTGAAAATCCCGCTTTCCTGCCAGCGATATGGATTTCAATCCAGCGTACCGTGTTAAGCCTGGTGCTCGGACTTATGATCAACTGTATGGCAGCTTATGTGTTATCCAAAGGCGGCGGGAGAGACGGTATTGCTGGATACAAACTGTTTGTTGGCCTGTTTGTAGTTGCCATGTTGTTTAATGGCGGGCTGATTCCTACCTATCTGCTCGTCACCAAAATTGGCTTGTATAATTCCGTCTGGGCACTGGTGCTTCCAGGTTTGGTCAACGTATTTTATCTCGTTCTCATCATGAATTTCTTCAAAGCATTACCGAAGGAGATCGAAGAATCTGCTTTTATGGACGGAGCCAATCATTGGCAGGTATTTTTCAATATGTTTCTGCCGCTATCCTTGCCTGTCCTTGCAACCGTAGGACTATTTATGGTGGTGAACGACTGGAACGAATGGTTTGCGGGCTCCATTTATATGAGGGGAGACAATGTTCCACTCAGTACGCTCCTCAAATCTCTAATTGCTGTACCGGTTGTTGATGCCAGCAATGTGAATGACATTGCGAAGATTAACAATCGTTCTATTCGGGCAGCTCAGGTCTTAATTGGGGCTATACCGATTTTGCTCATCTATCCTGTGCTTCAAAAGTTTTTCACAGCCGGGATTGTTATCGGTGCAGTAAAAGAATAATTCACTTGGGGGGAAAAGCATGAAAAAACAAAGAAAAATGATCTGGGGATGTCTGCTTCTTGCGATGAGCTTTAGTCTGTTAGCCGCATGCAGCAATAAAGAAGAGGCAGCCAAATCGAATGGACCTGCAAAAGAAATTACGATTGTGAATGGAAAAATCGAGCCTGCGGTATCGGTAACAATGGTGAGAAGCGAGGACCCTACAGTCAAATTCAAAAATGGTGAAAATTATATGGACAATGTCCATACCCGCTGGGCCAAAGATACGCTCGGAGTAGAAATGAAAACGTTATGGACATCCTCTGCGGTAGATTACGACACCAAGCTGAAGCTAATGTTGTCTTCCGGAGACCAGATACCTGATCTGTTCGTAGCCAATTCAAGCCAATCCAACACGATTAACACTTTTATTGACTCAGGAAAATTGCTTGACGTAACAGAAGCATTCGACAAATACGCATCGGATACCTGGAAAGCAGCTGTCGCAGAGGAACCCACCGCTTGGTATCCTTTCATGAAAGATGGCAAAAAATTTGCCATACCGGTACTTCGCCCTACAGCTGGAACCCAGTCTGTACTTTGGATCAGACAGGATTGGCTCGATAAGTTAAACCTTAAAGCGCCAACCACATTGGATGAGCTCGAGAAGGTGATGGATGCTTTTGTGAATCAAGATCCTGATGGCAATGGAAAAAAGGACACTTTAGCTCTGGAACTCGCGATGAAAGATCAAGTCGTCGGCTCACCTATGGGTGATACTTCATGGTTCTTTGGAATGTTTGGAGCTATACCGGAACGCTGGTATCCAGACACGGATGGTAACCTCAAGTATGGATCCATTCAACCAGAGGTCAAGTCAGGTTTGAGCAAACTCAATGAGTGGATGAACAAGGGATACATTGCGAGTGACATTGCTCTCCACGATTTTAATAAAGTAGCTGAGAACGTTGCCTCTGGAAAAGTGGGTATGCTGGGCGGAGAAAACTGGATGATGGTTTATCCGGGATCGATGCTGCTGGCATCCAATCCCAATGCGATTTATAATCCATATCCGATTCCTAAGGGAGCAGATGGAAAAAATATGCGAATAATCGCGGAACCATACACGAGTGCGATCCTGATCAATAAAGATATTTCAGAAGAAGCTCTACAAGCGTTTTTCCATTATCAAAATGCATTGTATGAGGCATATAACTCAAATGATCCATTGCTATTCAAGGGTTTTCAGGATGGTTACGATTATGTAATTGAGAATGGAAAAGCGGTTATGGATGAGAGTAAAATTACGGGTGGCAAGGTTTCAACGATGAAATATACGATTACTGGCTCGGACGCCGTATATCCTTCCAAAAGGTTAGAAGCCAATGTTAAAATGGCTAAAAACGAAACGTTGAGTAATCAAGAGTTAGCGGCATTGGCACCAACAGGTATTCTTGGCAATGACACATCTAATCCTCTGGAGGCCTTTTCTTCAAAAGCATTGCTGGTTGCGATGGATCAAAGTGATATCGATGTACCTGAGTATTTCCAAGGTCCTTCAACCAAAACGATGCTTTCCAGGCAGGAATTATTAACCAAAATGCAGATAGACTCCTATATTGAAATTATTTATGGCAAAAAGCCCGTCGATGAATTCGATTCTTTTGTTGCAAAGTGGAAATCATCTGGAGGAGATAACATCATCAAAGAAGTAAATGAGTGGTATGATACCGTGAAGCAACAATAGGCCAGAGAAAAGGCACTTGGATTAAAACAATCCAGGTGCCTTTGTTTTGGTGCAAATTATTGGTTAAACGGAGGAGATCCATGAGGTCAATTCCATAACTCACTCCGTGTTTTCACTCGGTTGTGGTTCAAGAGACCAATGTAACTGGACGCGTAGACCACCCAGAGGGCTTTGCTCAAACTCGAGATGTGAATGAACAGGATCATGTATTCTTAAGCGTTCCGAAATGTTCCAAAGCGCACATCCCACCGTATCGATCGGAGGTTCTGAAATCCTGGCCTTAAGCGCATGGATATCATCCGTACTCATTCCTTTCCCGTCATCATCTATCCTGATGCAGATCCCATGCTCAATACGTTTTATTGAGACGTGTATGACGCCAGAATCACGCTTTTTTTCAATACCATGAATGATGCTGTTTTCCACCAAAGGTTGAATGAGCAGTTTCGGAATCGGCACAGTCTTTAATTCCTCTGGAAATTCAATCTGGTAGGAGAGCCGATCCATACGTAAGCTCTGAATTTTAAGATAGTTGCGTATGATCCCCATCTCTTTTTCCAGGGTTGTCATAGGTTCGTCCAATCGCGTCGTGTACCTGAAATATTCAGCCAGATTTTGTGTCATGGCTGTCACCGCTTCCTCATTGCCCAATCTCGTCATATTGTTGATAAAGAAAAGGCAATTATACAGAAAATGAGGATTAATTTGAGCCTGCAGCTGCTTTAACACAGCTTCCCTTGCTACAATTTTCTCTTTATACACTTTTTCAATCAGATCCTCAATTTGCCCAGCCATATCATTAAATTGTCCATATAAAAAATCAAACTCGTTACTGCTCTCCCGCTGTATTCGATAAGAGAAGTCACCATGTTTCAAAAGTCGAACACCTTTCAACAAGGCGAGAATTGGAATCTGTACTTTACGGAAGAGAACCACAATGATTGTAATTCCTGCTATAAACAGCATGATACAAGAAGCATAGAACCAGAACTGAGTGAAACGAATGGGTTGTAAAGCCCTGTCAAGCGGCATGAAGTCAATCAAATACCATCCGAGCTGATGAGAGTATACGTAGTTTACGATATACTTTTCTTCGTTTACAGACACGGTTTCAGAACCGGAGGTAGGTTGAAGATGTTTTGCGATCTCCTTTACAATATTAGATGTTACCGGGCTGGTCTGCTTACGTGTGATGGAATCCCCGTTAATATTATAAAATACAGACTCATTCTCTCCCTGATGGGAGTTCTCTACAATATCTTCAAGATTACTTCGAGGGAACTCAAGTCGGATAATAGTCTGGGGCATCACTTTATATTTGTAGTATTTATCTGATGCTTTATCAAAATGCCAACCTGTATTATTGGAGTTGACGATAGGAGCTTTCATGCCCATCTCGGAAGAGATAATCCATTGTTTCAAAAGTGTAGAATAGATGGAGATTTTGTTGTTCCATCCTTCTGACAAACTTTGAAGATTGACTCTTGTAGCAATATTCTGAATTAATTGTACCTGTTCGTAGGAGCTCATCACATCAACCGAGCGTAACAAAGCAATGGAGTTATCTGTTTCCATCGAGATGGATAACATGTTTAACCGATCCAGGCTTTGATCCAGCGAATTCACTACAAATTGCACACGATTGAGATTATTCGTTTTAATGTCCTTCTGCACCGTATCCAGACTGGATTGAACAGAAAATGTATACATGATAAGAACGGCAACAAGCATAATAAACGTAATTGCTACCATGCTCAGAAATGTTCTGTATTTCTCTCTCAATCTGAAATTCCCCCTGACAAGAACTAAATTCACCTTATTGTAGGCTTGCCAACTCTGAATTACAAGCCATTTAACTTACATATGAAAAAAGGTTAAGAATGAATTATGTAATGTTGAAAAAGCGTTATTTAGACTCAACCACTGGCACGATATGATGATGATGAAGGAGCTTGATTCGTATGAACTGGAAACCAATTTATCTTTCTCTTTCATTCTTATGTCTGATCCTGCTCACTGAAGGGTGTAGTCCTAAGGAGCCACAACCTGAGCCCGATAAATCAGCAGTTGTATTGACAACAGTCAAAATGAATGAACCGACAATTGTATATAAAAACGGCGAAAATGTTGCAGATAATGTACATATCCGCTGGGCTTATAACACACTGGGTGTAAACATTCGCACAAAATGGAGTGCTCCAGTTGAAGACTATGATATGAAGCTTAGGTTAATGCTCTCTTCCGATGATGTATTACCTGATGTTTTTACGTCGAATGTGATGGATACAGTCAACACGTTTATGCTTTCAGGAAAACTCTTGGATGCAGGAGAAGCCTGGGAGCGTTATGCTTCCCCCACATGGAAAGCAGCAATGGCAGAAGTGCCAGAAGCCTGGAAACCTTTTGAGATCAATGGAAAGCGTATGGCTATTCCGATCATTACGGAGCAAACATCACAGTCTGTTCTCTGGATTCGCAAGGACTGGCTGGAGCACTTGAATCTCAAAGCTCCTAACAATCTGAACGAACTGGAGACCGTCATGAATGCCTTTACCTATGATGATCCGGACGGAAATGGCAAACAGGACACGTACGGTATTGATTTTGCAATTAAAGACCAGTACGTCGTCTCACCGATAGGGGATATCTCATGGGTATTCGGTGCATACGGGGCGATCCCAAGTATATGGAGCAAGGATGAAAAAGGCCAGCTCGTGTACGGCAGTGTTCAGCCCCAGATCAAACAGGCACTTGCGACATTAAAATCATGGAAAAGGAAAGGTTACATTGGAAATAACCTAGCACTTCAAGACTTTAGTCAAGTGAATCAGAACATCATTGATGGAAAAGTAGGTATAGTTGCTGGCCCCCGCTGGTTTAGTGACTATCCTTTCCAGCAACTAAAAGCCAAGGACCAGTCAGCTCAATTCGTTCCTTATCCGATCCCTGCTGGAGTGGACGGAACTGCGGGTCGCATGAAAGGAAACTCGTACAGCGGAGCTTTGATGATAAGCCGGCATATCTCAGAAGAAGCTTTACAGGCATTCTTCAAGTATCAGAACTATTTATACGAAGCTACAGTAACCGATGATCCCTTGTATCTTAGCGCTTATCAAAACGGGTATGATTATGTACTCAACTCGGATGGATCCGTAAATAGCAACAGCAAGGACATTCCTGGAGGAAAAGCAAGCACGTATAAATACACCCTGATGGGACAATACGCGAGTTATCCTTCCCGAATCAAAGCAGCATCACTGAAAATGGGCCAAGGTAAAACTCTCAATTCCCATGATCGCGCTATATTACTAAGTATGGGGATCGACCCCAAGGATGAAACACAATTTCCTGCCATGCAGGCAGATGCTGTGGAGAATCAACAGAGGCACATTGATCGCAGTAATCTGTTTCAAGGCCCTCCGACCAAAACAATGCAAGCTCGAAACACCTATTTGCAAAAAATTGAAATCGAAACCTTCAACTCGATTATTTATGGAGAGGAGCCACTTGCTGCGTTTGATGAGTTTGTACAAAAGTGGATGAATTCCGGCGGGAGACAAATTACAAAAGAAGTAAACGAGTGGTATCAATCCACGGGAGACTAGATCATTACATCGAATGATTTCCAGTGAATTACGCGAATTGACACAGGAGGTTACAAAGATGAAGGTTACGAAGCTAAAAACAAATCATATCTCCAATCCACTAGGATTCGAAATATCCAATCCAAGCTTTTCTTACATGGTTACAGATACTACGGCAACGAAACAAATTGCGGCACAGTTCGAAATCGCTCTTGATGAATCTTTTTCACAGCTCGTATTTAACAGCGGGAAGAAACAGGATATCAATTCACTTGCGTACTCGCCAAATTTGGAATTAGCTCTACGGACACGATACTTCTGGAGAGTTACCGTGTGGAATGAACGTGGGGAACAGGCCGTTAGTGAAACTGCCTGGTTTGAAACAGCAAAAATGGATGAATCCTGGACGGCCACGTGGATAACACCTGATCTGGACAGGGATATTCATCCCGTGATGAAAAAAAGCTTCGAATTAAGAGGTCCAATTACGGAGGCAAGAGCCTACATTTGCGGTTTGGGCATATATGAATTGGAATTAAACGGGGTCAAAGCAGGGGAGGAATATCTGACTCCGCATTATAATGCATATCACAAATGGCTGCAATATCAGACATACGATATTACAGATTTGCTACGGGTAGGTACAAATTCCGTGGATGTGCGCCTGGGTAACGGCTGGTACAAGGGTCGTTTTGGTTTCGAAGGTGACACAACAGCCAATTTGTATGGGGATCATTTTGCTTTGTTGTCGGAATTCGTGATTACTTACGCCGATGGTACGGAAGAAGTCATTCCATCGGACCTGTCTTGGCACGCCACTCGCTCCCATGTACTGGATGGCAACATCTATGATGGAGAAATAAACGATGCCACACTGGACGTAAGTGAAACCTATCCGGTTCATGAAATCGATCTGGGATACGAACGGCTGCAAGCTAGAAGAAGTCTCCCGGTAGTCATCAAGGAAACGATAAACCCTGTATCTGTTCTGACCACACCAGCAGGTGAAACCGTGATTGATATGGGACAAAATATGGTCGGCTGGCTTCAATTCCGTACAACAGCACCCCGAGGAACCATGATCCGCTTGCAATACGGCGAAGTATTGCAGGAAGGAAACTTTTTCCGTGAAAACCTTCGGTCAGCCAAAGCGGAATACGTATATACAGCAAATGGGGAGGAAGCGGTTGTACGTCCATACTTCACCTTTTACGGCTTCAGGTATGTCAAGGTAGAAGGCTGGCCTGGAGTGCTGGATTTGAATGATTTTACAGGCTGTGTAGTTTACTCCGATATGGATCGTATTGGTTATCTGGAAACCAGTCACGCCGGTGTTAATCGATTATTCCAAAATGCACTATGGGGACAAAAGGGGAATTTCCTGGACACGCCTACAGATTGTCCTCAGCGGGATGAGCGCATGGGCTGGACTGGAGACGCACAGGTTTTCTCAGGTACGGCTAACTACAATATGGACACATATGCTTTTTTCAATAAATATGGTTATGATTTGTGGATGGAGCAGGAGGAACGGGATGGAATGGTTCCGATGGTCGTTCCTGTGGGCCGAGTGCAGGGCGGTGGCTCAAGCGCTTGGGGAGATGCGGCAACCATTATTCCTTGGAATACGTATGTACATTCCGGAGATAAGGCCATTCTGGAGCAACAATTTGATAGCATGAAGGCATGGGTAGATTACATTAAACGTTCTGATGAAGAGTCCGGGGGAGCTAGACTCTGGACAGTAGGTTTCCACTTTGGTGATTGGTTGGCACTAGATGGAGATAATCCCGATTCACCGATGGGCGGGACAGATCCTTTCTTCATCGCTTCAGCATATTACGCGTACTCCTCGGACATTGTTGCCAAAGCCGCAAAGGTGCTTGGACACGATGAACTTGCTGCCTCCTACGAAAAGCTGGCCCAGGAAGTTAGAGCAGCCATTCAAAATGAATTTTTCACAGCAAACGGGCGTTTGGCAGTGGATACCCAAACCGCATATGCGGTCGCATTGTATATGAATCTCGTACCGGAACAGTATATAGCGCGAATAAAGGAAGACCTCCTCATGCGCGTACGCAAGGATCAAAATCATCTGAAAACAGGATTTGTTGGTACGCCCTATTTGAATCGTGTTCTGTCTGCACACGGAAGCAATGATGTGGCTTACACACTCTTGCTTAATGATGATTACCCGAGCTGGTTATATGCCGTTAATTTAGGAGCTACAACCATCTGGGAACGGTGGAACTCCATCTTACCCGATGGGAACATTAACGAGAGTGGTATGAATTCGTTGAATCATTACGCTTATGGCGCGATCGTGGAATGGATGTATCGTTACATGGCTGGAATCAATCCTGCTGAAGATCGGCCTGGTTTCCGTCATACCGTGCTTGCGCCAATGCCAGATTTCAGAATTCAATGGACTAAAGCCCACATTGATACGGTAGCTGGAGCTTACAGAAGTGAATGGAAGTTTGACGAGCAAGGCAAATTGTATTTAAGCTTCTCCGTTCCCTTTAATGCGACAGCAACAATTAAGCTGCCACGCGCAATTATTGACCGGGTCATCATGAACGGGATTGTACTATCAGATGCCGGTCTTCCGGTATTACAGGGTGACCATGAAGTCTGCATTGAAGTAGCCAGCGGCAATTACGACTTTAATTATATGCCTTCTACTCCATACAAAGAAACACTGAGTACACGCACCCCTCTCAATGTGTTGCTTCGTAATGAAGAGAGCCGGAGTATGCTGCAAGAGCTTTCACCTACGCTTGGTTCCTTGGATCCTTCAATCATTGGCCCTATGGGGGAAGCAAGCATACGTGAGCTGTCCAGTTATCCTTCGTTCAACACACCGGAGGAAGAACTGGATAAGTTAGATCTCAAGTTGATGACGATTCAACTGATTTAAAACCTGGATTAATATCGATTATTCTAAGCGCACAACATATTCTTGTGCGCTTTTCTATACAAAAAATGATCAATTTATCAAAATTTGAAAGTCATATCGGTGCGTGATAGAATATATATCGTATTGATATTATAACTATCATTTTAAGAAGGGGAAGTGAAGTTATGTTTACGCATGGAAATAAAAACGAGTCTCAATCTAAAGTCGATTTTATGGATCAAGCATTTATTCAAAATCCTTTCCCTGTATACGAGCATTTGAGAAAGGAAGACCCTGTTCACCGTTTCCTTTTACCTAGCGGGCATTTTGCCTGGTTAGTAACTGGCTACGAGGATGTTTCAACTATTTTGCAAGACCATCAGCGTTTTGTAACCAATCCTCCTTATGTGCAACAGTCCCCTGGTTCAGCTCCTCCTCATCAGGAGATCATCTCACGCAATTTGCTTAGTGTCTCGCCTGAAGATCACCGCCGATTAAGAAGACTTATCCAAAAAGCATTCACTCCTCGTATGATTGAACGCCTCCGGAACCGAATCTATGAGATTAGCAATGATTTACTGGATCAAGTTTTAGCAAAAGGGAAGAGAGAGATGAATCTGATAGAGGACTACGCTTTCCCTTTACCGATCATCGTCATCTGCGAAATGCTGGGTGTGCCTCATAAAGATCAGATTCAATTTCGCGAATGGTCCAATATCATTATGGAAGGGTTCAACAATCCCGAGCTGAACGAGCAAAGTGATCAAGTCATGCGCGCATTTGTAGAGTATTTACAGACACTGATTGCAGATCGAAGACAGTCACTTCAAGAAGACTTAATCAGTGACCTCATTACTGTTGAGGAAGAAGGGGATGTATTATCCGAACAAGAATTATACGCCCTTGTTTTTGTATTGATTATCGCTGGCCATGAAACTACCGTAAACCTGATTGGAAATGGTATGTTAGCCTTGATCGAAAATCCAGAACAGAAACAATTATTATTGGAGCAGCCTGAACTTATTGGGCCAGCTATTGAAGAAATTTTGCGTTATAATGGTCCTGCTGAAGTAAGTAACATTCGCTGGGCTACAGAGGATGTGGAGTTCGGGGGCAAACACATACGTAAAGGTGAGATGTTATTTGTGTCCTTTTCTTCCGCGAATCGCGATGAGGATCAATTTCCTGATCCGGATACTTTTGATATCACACGTAAGGTAAACAATCACCTCGCTTTTGGTAAAGGTGTTCACTTTTGTCTTGGAGCACCACTTGCCAGACTTGAAGGAGAAATTGCAATTCATGAACTTCTGCGTAGAATGCCGGATATTCAATTCAAGGACGAGCCCGAACCATTAAAATGGCGCCCCGGCATGATTATTCGTGGATTGTATGAATTCCCGGTTCTTTTCTGAATTCGTATATTCACAGCATACAGGTTGTTTGACTGCAAAAAAACCGCGATCTCGCGGTTTTTTTGCTTGGAACGGTTTCTTTCGATTTCGCTATTTGATCTTTGTATCGCGTTATAGCAGGGCCTTTCTCTGAAATCTACAATGGAAGTATTCCTTTTTCTTTGAAACTTAAACTTATAAAAGAGGAGACCTGCACGTGTATGAAAGTTCTATCGTATGACTTGAGCAATACAAATGTTACCCTGACTGCCTATCTGCTAGATTCATCACCCGAAATGCCAAATATAAAACAACGGCCAGCGGTACTTATCCTCCCTGGCGGAGGGTACAGGGTCTGCTCTGATCGGGAGGCTGGACCGGTTGCGATTGCTTTTTTGGCTGAAGGATATCAGGCTTTTATTTTACGTTACTCGCTCAATCAAGATGCTGCGTTTCCACGACCTCTCAACGATGCAGAAGAGGCCTTGAAGCTTATTCGCACACATAGTGCAGAGTGGGACATTCATCCGCGAAAAATTGCCGTCTGTGGTTTCTCCGCAGGTGGACATTTGGCTGCCGCACTAAGTACGATGGGTTCTGATCGTCCTGATGCCTTGATTCTTGGTTATCCTTGTATTCTCGAAGAAATGAGAGCGATTTTTCCAGTCCCTGTTCCAGGAGTAGATCAGAAGGTGGACCATCTCACACCCCCGACATTTATATTCCACACATTCGATGACAAGCTCGTACCTGTGCGTAACTCCCTTGCGTTTGCTGATGCTTTGACTCGCCAAAACGTACCTTTTGAGATGCATATTTTCCCTACAGGTACTCATGGGCTGTCCCTTGCCCGTCCACAAACGTCAATGGGTCTGATCAGCATGGTGGAGCCCTCCGTTACACAATGGTTTGGTTTATGTACAAACTGGATGACCCGTGTATTCGGAGAATTTGCTGCAGATCTCGAGCATTTACCTGAGGAAGAGGTGCTGGAGTACAGCCTGGATGTGAAACTAGGGGCGTTATGGAAGAATGACAAGTGTAAAAAGTTGATTCTTGCTGCTGTGCCGGAGATTGGAGAGGAACCTCATCCGGATGCCATGGGAGTACCACTGGGTGTAATTATAGAATATGCAGGGGACGTATTAAACGAAGAAAAGAAAATACAACTGAATGATTCTCTGCGGCAAATTCCGGTATTTCATTCATGAAAATCGCTGTAACAGCGAAGTGCATTCATCGATTCCAATATAAATTGAAGGATTGCAAGTTTCGACATAAAATGATATTATTCACATTTCAATAATAGCATCACTATCATAAAACAAACAACTGGAGGATCACATGACAAACTACAATGAGAATATCAAAATTTCGGAATTATTAAATAACGCGGAAGCAACTGCACTTCTTGCTAAACATCTGCCAGAATTTATTAACGAACCTTCATTCAAAATGGCTTCCCATTTTACACTCGATCAACTTGCCGCTATTCCTCAGGTGGATTTGCCTGAAACGATTTTGTCTGCATTAAAAGCAGATCTCGCTAATGTAACTTTTGTAGAAGAAGAGACTCCAAAGGCAGCAAATCAAACGGTGAACAAAAAATCAGATTCTCTGGCTGGGAAAGTGATTACGATTACGGGGGCGGGTAGTGGCATCGGTAGAGCAAGTGCAGTCCTTATGGCTTCAAGAGGAGCTAAATTAGTACTGGTTGATTTTAATGAAGCTACGGGAAATGAAACTCTTGAACTGGTGAAAGGGCAGGAGGGAGAAGCCATTTTCATTCAGGCAGATGTATCCAACGAAGGAGATGTTCAGAACTATATTCAAAAAGCGGTAGAATCGTTTGGCAAGATTGATGTAGCATTTAACAATGCTGGCATTATCCAAAAATTCCAACCCTTCCACGAAATATCATTGGACGAGTTCTCTAAGATTATTGATGTCAACCTGAAGGGGATTTTCCTGGGTATGAAGTATGCGCTCAAGGTGATGGATCAACAAGGCTATGGCCATATCATTAACACAGCCTCCACAACTGCAATCCGCGCAGAGCACAGTTTGGCTGCGTACACAGCAAGTAAACATGGTGTTGCAGGTTTAACAAAAGCAGCAGCCATTGAATACGTGAGGAAAGGAATTCGTGTGAATGCAATATGCCCTGGCGGAGTAGCAACTTCACTCACAGCAGCTGTGCCACAAATGCTTCAGGACAGCGATTATATGCCGGAAGAATTCCCTAATATGCGTATTGGGCGTTATGCCGAGCCCGAGGAGCTTGCTGAGCTTGTGGCATTCCTCGCATCAGATGGATCGAGCTATATGACGGGTTCCATCATTGTAGCAGACGGCGGGCTTACGCTCTAACACCTAGGTAAATACGTTAAATAAACACACAAGGCCATCACACTCAGACCGTGATGGCCTTTTAGTTTGTTCCAATTCGATACCTGACTTTGGGAGATGATATTTTGAAAATTCAGTATTCGCTTTATTCTGCTTAACGATCCGCTAGAGGCGGTTCCTGATCGATCCAGTTCCATTCATTGTTGGCCACAAAAATAGTAAGCGCTTGCTCGAATGCAATGTCGGGATCATAGAATCCAAGCATGATCTTGGCATAATCCATACATTTTTCGTAATTGGGATGAGCGATGAGATCATTAGTCAATTCTACAAAGCCTTCTGGTTTATTGGTTACTCTAGAGACTGCATTCATCAGACCTTTATGGCAGGGAAACAACTGATGATTTATCGCCAAAATTGCCCGACCGGCAAATAAAACTAAATTGCTAACAGTATGGGAGAGCAGATAAGGATTGTTTTTTTTGACGGCTTCTCCGGCAAAATAGAAAGCGTGCAAGTAAATTTCCGAATAAAAATCCACTATATTTTTCTCGCGATTTTGTTCCGGGTACACAGGGATTCGCTGAAGAAGTTCATCCAGTTGAGGAATGGTTGAATACACGGCCTTAGAACCCAAGAAAGAATACCTTGTAGGTTCACTGCCTTGTGCAGCAGCGAGTTCCAAAAAACGATAATTGATAATCTTGCCGTCAATATACCCTTCAGGATAATCACAGATCTCATGATTTGTATATGATAGTTGATGTTGCAATTTTCTTTCTTCAAAAGATTCATCTGTAACGACAATGTAAACGTCAATATCCGAGTTTTCTCTGGCTTTACCTTGAGCGATTGAGCCCGCCGTTATAATGGCTCTGATCGTAGGATCAGGTTTTAAAAGCTCAACCAATTGATTCAATGCAATCTGATGATGTTGAAACATAAAAAAATCACTCCTGTATGATTTGATAACTTCATTAACCTCAAATTTACAGAAGTGAACAGATAAGATATATAGTGGATTACGCCAAATCCTGCAATTGATTTATCAATTCTTCCTCATGTTGAATGATAAAAAGCATTTTATTATATATTTTCTGACGCTGACTCAAGGCATTGCCAGAAAAACAACATTTGATGGACTGATTCATGATAGCATCCCACCTTCTAGCAAGCTCTAAATATTGTCCTCCAATCGTATGGAACATATTCTCCTGAGAACGTTCATGTAAGTAAAAGATAAACGATGCATATCTAAGTCTGGCCAATGAAAACTTCATCCATTGAAAGATAGCGTGTTGTGTATCCATTTTGGGATCTGAAATAACGATTCCTTCTTTTAAATATGCCTCAGCAAATTGCTCTAAGTTCCGGATACTGTTTTGCATTGTTGGCACGCCCGTTTGTTCATATAAACTGGAAGATAGCAGTCCTTTCCAATCGTTGTGAAAAGAGCAGGGATGCGTTATACGAAAGATAGCGTAGTAAAATGAAATGTTCAAAAACAATTGGAGCTCCATCTCCATATTTTTTTGTCCGTAATACGCATCCACCAGCATTATTTTCTGGTCTTTCTGGTCTATGCCTACAGCAAGACAGGAATGCCGTGCATGCGTTTTGTGATACCCGTCAGACCATGGACAATAGTACACATCAATACCTACCAATACAGCCATGCCGGCACCTAACTCAGACTGCAGCATGTCCAGAAATGGCTTTTCATCCTCGTTGCTGTTCAGCATAGTCCCACTGAAATCTCGATCTCTAAAATCAACTTTTATACCATGATAGGTGTCCAGATAACTCAGGTTTAAACGGGGATAGACGATGCGATCCAGCAAAAGTTTTTGTGGATCAGCATCGTACTCAAAGACACATGCATCTGCGTACATCGTTCTCATATCCCTACCTAGCCAATTAGTAACCGTTTTGAAGTGATCATCAATACAAGACGTTACTTGAAAGGGGGTATCGAAACTTTTGAGAGGTTGTATATCTAACATGTCGTATCCTCCCGAAATAACCCAGTAGAAATCCCTATGTATTTCCTATATGCCCCTGGAGTCGTTCCACAATGTTCTCTAAATAATTTGTAAAAATATTTCATGTCATCGATGCCAATCGCTTGAGCAATTTGTTGAACACTCCAGTTTGAATACTCCAGTAATTTGCAACTGTATAACATACGAATGTGTTGCAACATCTGAATATAACTGATACCCGTTTCTTTTTTAAACATTCGTTGAAAATTTCTTGTACTCATCGCAACAAGCTGGCTTATTTTTTGAAGTGTAAGTGTATCCCTATAATGGGTTCCCATATATTGAATTGCCCGGTGTATTGAAAAATCCTTGATCTCGGTCTTTCTGTACAGCTTTTGCTGTTTACTATTGTAGAGAATGTAGAATAGTTTATTCAGTAGCTGGCATTGAGCAGCAGGCAAATAAGGCGCAGCAGCAGCCTCCTGTTGATGTAACATTTGTCTGAATACATTGCGAAATTCATTACGTTGCTCGACGAACATAGACCATGTGCGTCCTCCACGAAAAAATGATTTCTCCAAAAACGGCTTATACAGACAATTCATAATATATAACGGGGCCTGTTCTTTCAAATCCAGTGGTTGAAACGCATGTGATACACCAGGAGGGATAACAAACAAATCTCCCTTGGAGACCAGGATACATTGATCCCCGATCTGATGAAGCCCTTCTCCTTCATATACATAAGCGATTTCAACAAAATCATGGTGATGCAGCATCGTAAACGGCTCTTCTTTTGTCAGCTTCAAATGGACGGGGCTAAAGGAGTCAAAAAAATACTCTTCTCTAAATACGATTGAATCGTGCATGATCAGATTTCCTCCGCTTCGTAAGTCATTTGGTAGGAAGCACTGCTTACGGACAGTATATCTGTATTTTTTGGCGTATTCAACCATATATTGGATCACTCTATCTTGCTAGAATTGAGTTCTACACCACTTATAAGTTGTGAGAGGGGAGTGATCATTTTCAATACTTCTGAACAAATGATGCCTCGTAATTCCAATGATCGTTTTAAAAAATTGGGGATTTATGGCGTACAAGGTGTCTTTATTATTCTGTTCCTGCTGTTAACCCCTGTCTACTATTTGAACAAATGGGACTTTAAACGTCACAAAAAGCGGAAGCCTTTCTACACAAGTAAATTGGTTCGATTGCAAGAGCGTTATCCGATTTTCTACGAATTAGCCATGTACGTTCAAAATTTCCCTATTCCTCGTAATGTCTACAAAGTTTTACCCCGTTTAAAGGGCGATGTTCTTCAGGTGGGCTGTGGTACAGGTTTATTAAACAAGTATCTTCGCAAGCAGAAGGATGTTCGTTTTTTCAACATGGATCCAAATTTAAATGCTCTGAAACTTGGAAAGAAGTGGGGAAGGTTTGATTCTTTTATCCATGCCTTCATTGATAAGCCGACTTCTTTACCTGATCATAGCTGCGATATGATTTTGTTTGCACGAAGCTTTCATCACATTCGTCATCACAAAAAAGCCTTCATTGAGAGCTCCAGACTGTTACGTGACGGTGGATCTGTCATTATTGCCGACCCGGTTGTTCTCAAGCCTCTTTCAGGTTCTTCAATGGAAAGCGGTTATATGGCGAACTCTTCGATTGATGGTGTTATTTGGAGATTTACGAAAGAATCGTTAATTGCTCACATTGAGCGCTGTATTCCTCCTGAATTAAAGATTGAATCCGTAACCGAAACGAGACAAGTGCATGTAACGAATTACAATTTATTTGTACCTCAGACAGATATCGTAGTGGTACTGCGAAAAAGGGAGGCTGTATACAATGACAACTAAAATTATTGAGATCATAGCTGAAATCAAGGAAGACCCAAGCCTGGTTAACAAGCTGAACGAATCCTCTGATCTGACTCATGATGCAGGAATGGATTCACTGCAGATTATCAATTTTATTTTACGGATCGAAGAAGAGTTCGATATTGAAGTTGATTTTGATCATTTCAGTCTGGAGCATCTGCAATCCGTGCAGAAATTTTCGCAATTCATCCATAAGATGGCGGCCAGTGTATGAATTTTGCTCTACATTGTGGATCATTTGAAGCAGAGCAATATTGGCGCGATTCCCGGCTTGCTTCTCTTCCTGCCATACAGAATATGCAAACAAAGAAGATTACTGATTCCATGGACGAGCTTCTGTTTGTCTTTTGTAAAACCGGAGACTTGCTGCTTACGCGCCACGTCATGAACTCCGCTCAATATGAGTACATTCGCTTGATCGGATATGACATCCATATTAACCGAAATGCATGGTTTACCTCAGAAAGGGAGAACGAAATTGATCACTTAAATGTTTTTGAAATCATGAATCTCTCTCATGTTACGGATCAACTACTATCTTGCTTCTCTTTGGAAAAAGCAACCTTGGAAGCGTTTGCGGTAATACCTGGAACACTAGCTTTTGCACAAAGGTATCATCTTGCATCCCATTATCCCGAGCAAAATACTTTACGGCGAATTAATGCTAAATCGTACTCACTTGAAATGCGCGATAGGTTGAACTTGCCGAATGTCGGCAGAATGGTTGAGGGGAGGGAGCAACTACTTGCGATCACCAGAGAAATGCTTTGTGACGGAGCTGTGCTATTAAAGGATGAGTTTGGTGTGTCCGGAAAAGGAAATTTCGTCATTCACTCCGAAAAAGCCTTGCTTCGTTTGATCAAGCATCTGGATAAGCAAGCTGCACAGGAAAAGTTGATTCGTTTTGTCGTAGAGCCTCTACTGGATCGTAAATTTGATTTCTCTTGCCAGCTTTATATTCATGAATCGGGCGAGGTTCATATCGTTTCTTTTCAACAACTAGATAATCATGGATACGCATTCGGTGCTTCACATACGATGAGTGAATCCTTTAAAGCGCACTTATACGATTCCGGTTATACGGATCAAGTGTTAGAAATCGGACGCTTATTATATCAAGACGGCTATTTTGGTGATGTTTGTATCGATTCTATGATATTACAAGATCAGTCAATTGAACCTCTGGTTGAAATAAATGCCCGAAAATCCATGAGTTTAATTAAACATGGTGTAGATTGCTTAATTACCAATCCACAGCTGCATAGCAGCCTGGTACAGTTCAATCTCGCAGTTCCTGCCCGTTTCCAATATGAGCACTTGCTTCAAAATTTAAATCAACAGCAGATCTTGTACACCAAAGAGAGGGGAATGGGCATCTTGCCACTCTCCTCGGGAACTCTTATTTCTCCTTTGACAAATCGTGATCTGAATGAACGTACCATGGGACGACTCTATTTTGCAGTTATTTATGAGAGTCAGCAGCATATGCAAAACCTAGTTGCCTGAGTTAACCAGTCATTACTGGATTCAGGGCTAAACATGATTACGTAACCCGAGTTTGTCGGGAATCCAAGCTTATTATTCTAGGGGAGACGGTGCAAATGGGTCCAAAGATTACTATATTATGTTCCGGTTTTGGATTGGGGTTCTATATCCCAGGGCTAATCATCGCAAGAAGGTTGCAGCAACTCGGTCTGGAAACCTGCATTGAAGTATTCGAAAACATGATGGATGAGGACAAGCAATTCAAAACAGACCAAAGCAGACAGGCTTATCGTGAAAATTTCGCTGTCGCTCTTGCATCACAACGAATACCTGGAGACATTCGCCAAAGTCTGAACTTGGCTGCAGTAGAGTCTCTACTTAACCAGTGGCTAGAGGAAGGACGTACTCGATTTATCGTGTTGTCCGGGCATTGGGTCCACTTGCTGGATATTCTGCGTGAACGAACAAAGGATGAAATTGACGTGGATCTGTTGTATGTGGACTCCAGTCTATCCCCCTCATGGAAACAATTACTGAAGCTTAAACCGGACTATGCCTCATTTTATCGGGAAATTCCGCTGTATCATCCGAACAGGCTTGAGATTATGTATCGACTTGATGTGGATGACAAGCCGTCGGTTCCATATGAAGAACGGCCAAGCCGTCTCGTTATTCATGGAGGAGGATGGGGCATTGGAACCTTCAGGGAAAAGCTTCGTCAGCTCCTGGACACCGAACACGGGTATGACTTGGATATTGTAGCATACACAGAAGATGAGGTGGTTCCTTCAAATACGCCAGGTTTACGCTATGTAATGAATGATCCTCACTGGCGAACATGGTTCAGAGACGAGTCTGGTTTGCACACATTTCCTCCCTACGTTGTTACGGATTCTGGTAAACCTTTTGTTTATGAGACACCCATTGAACATCACGGACTCTACGGATTGGTTCGCCAAGCTATGGCGGTTGTATCCAAGCCTGGTGCAGGGGCTTTGATGGATTCTTTAGCATCAGGCACACCACTTATTATGCTTGAACCATTTGGTGAGCATGAGAAGCGCAATGCATCCATCTGGGAGGAAAACGGGTTTGGCATACCGTACAACGTATGGGCTGAGCAGGGTTACTCCAAAGATCTACTAGCACAATTTGCTCATAATCTGATCTCTAGACGACAACAGATTCAAGATTATCCAACAGAATATATGAGCCGCTTCATTCATTCCGAGAAGGAGGCATTACATGCAGATTGAATCAACAATAACCATGCCGAATCTTGATGTCTCATTACCCAAGTGGGTTTTTTTACAACTGCTTGAGAGCTGTAATCTTCGATGCAGAATGTGTTACGAATGGGGAGAGAACGGTCCTTATCGTGAGTATAAGGTTTTAAACCAGTTAAGTATCGATGTGATTCGTGATATTATCGCAACCTGTAAACCCGCACAACCTTACTATGAGCTCTACGGAGGGGAGCCTCTGCTGCATCCTCAAATTGGTGAAATCCTTCAGGCCATTCATGAAGCAGGGAGTAAAGTTCATTTTCCGACGAATGGAACGCTTTTGGAGAAACATGCAGAGATGTTAATTCAATATCCGCCTGAGCGAATATGGATTTCACTTGATGGTCCGGAAGAAATTAATGATGCTCAGCGTGGTAAGGGTGTGTTTAAAAAAGCTATTCGCGGAATCAACAAACTGCTTTCCTTAAGAGAACAAGCAGGAAGTGCGTACCCGCAGATCGGGATTAGTACAGTCGTTACACCTGCAAATCACCGGCATCTGGAACGATTTTTCTTTGAATCCATTGATATTTCCAAGCTGGATTGCATCAGTATTGAGCTGCAGGCTTATATAACGGAGGAAAACCATCAACAGTATAGCGGGATTCTCAGAAAAGAATTTGGAGTGCAAGAGGCGCCTCTATCCAAAGGATTTGTTTGTGATCCAGCAATTTTTTCTGACATTGACGCGGGTCTGATTGAGAAGCAAGTTCAGCGTCTAGCTGAATTTTGCGAAAAAAACAACAAATATATGAATACCTACCCTCAAAAAATGTCGGAGGATAACATCAGGAAATACTTCTCCGCTGACTGGCATTCGATGACGCATATCAAAAAACGCTGCCCTTTTCCGTGGATCAGTACAGAAATTAACGCCAGAGGTGATGTTACGTCCTGTCATGCTTATTATGATCTTACGCTGGGCAACGTTAATGACGAGAGCATTGCTGCGATCTGGAGAGGTGAGAAGTACAAGCAATATCGGCGTTACCTTCGTAAGCATCTTTTGCCTATATGCCAAGGTTGCTGCCTGTTTTATAACGAAAAACCGTAAATGGCAAAAACGCGAACATAAATTTTTAAACAAAATCTCAGTCTGAAAGGAAGAGATATGATGCAGCCTAAAAGTCGGGTAGAAATGGATGATAAATCATTTGAGATTTTGAAGCGAACGATGAGAAATGTGGTTATTCCGCATAGAGAGCGAAAGCTAAACCCTTCGTTTAAGATGGACATGCCTGAAGTGGTTGCATTAAAACTGACCAATCGATGCAATCTGCGGTGCAAGCACTGTTACCAGTGGAATGAGTCGGGCTACCATCATGATATGGATAAAACGGAACAAAATATGGACATGGACCTTACTGTTTTTCAGCAAGTATTGGAAGAAACTCATCATACGAAGTCCAGACTGTATTTATGGGGTGGAGAGCCACTTTTCCACCGGGATATTCGTGGTATTCTCGACTTGCTTGAAAAAGACCCCCGAGAAACAACGATTTGTACTAACGCATACCTGATCGAGAAATTTGAAGATGAGTTGTGTCGTATCTCACCTCATCTTGAGTTACTTATTGCCATTGAAGGGTTCGAGAAAGAACATGATCTGATACGTGGAAAAGGATCCTTTGACAAAGTGATGAAGCAGATCGACCGGCTGATGGAACTGCGTAAAGAAGGAAAGTTTCAGGGGAAAATATCGATACACACGGTCATTAACGACAGTATGATTGGTCAACTACATCCATTAATGAAATTCTTTGAAGAAAAAGGGATCGATCTAGTTTTATTATGCTTCCCCTGGTATATCTCACATGAAACATCGGCAGAAATGGATACCTTTTTTCAGGAAAAATTCAATTGGCTTCATCCCATGGACCATCAACACCGCAGCAGCTGGCATGCTTTTAAATATCACATCAAACCCGAGCATATTCCAGCATTAATGATGGATCTCAGGGCAATTAATGAACATACATGGAAAACACGAATTCGATATCAGCCTGGACTGGACTTTGATGAAATTGAAGATTTCGTGAGCGGCCGTTCAATGACTTCACGCTGTGCTTCGAATTGTCTGGCGCTGAGCACAAGAGCAGATATTACACCAACAGGCAATGTAAGTGCCTGTAAGTTTTTCTCCGAATTTTCTGTAGGCAACTTGCATGATCAATCATTATCGGATATTTGGCATTCCAAAGCTTATGATCAAATACGAACGACATTAGGAAAACAGTTGTCACCCGCCTGTTCAAAATGCAATGTATTATATCTGCATGGCTCATCGTCGCTGACTCATATATGAACGAGCTCAACAAAAAAACTTGCCGGCTTGGCATACTTGGCAGTGCAGCTATCGTTAGCCGTGCTGTTTTGGATGTCATTTCGCATATACCACAGGTGGAAGTAGCGGCAATAGCTAATCGTACCCGCTCGAAGGCGCTTCACCTGGCCCAACGATATTCCATCCCTCATGTCCTGCACTCTCTTGAGGAGGTACTACAGCATCCGCATGTTGATG
The DNA here is from genome assembly GCF_052114825.1 of Paenibacillus sp. 2TAF8. Taxonomy (NCBI): domain Bacteria; kingdom Bacillati; phylum Bacillota; class Bacilli; order Caryophanales; family Paenibacillaceae; genus Paenibacillus; species Paenibacillus sp. 2TAF8. The sequence goes on along the minus strand of NZ_JBFRFN010000024.1, from coordinate 31,280 downwards.
CGGTTTATATTGCACTCAGCAATGACCTCCATATGGAATGGGTTTTACGTGCACTTGAGGCTGGCAAACATGTGCTCGTAGAAAAACCTGCAGGATTAGGGAAAGAGGATGCCCAGCAGCTTGCAAGTGCCCTGAAGCAATCTCCTTCACTCGTCTTCATGGAAGGGATAATAACTGCACATCATCCCTGGCAATCTGCTCTCAAAACCATTGTGAACTCAGGCCAATACGGCTTGTTACATCGGACCGAAACCCGTATTAGCATTCCAGCACCGAATGGTCATCGTGATAATTATCGTAGTGTGAAACTCAAGGGCGGAGGCTGCTTTAATGACCTTGGTTGTTACTGGCTTCAATGGATACAGCAACTAGTAGGTCTGAATGGAAGTCAAGCTTCAGCTTTTTCTAATTTTGATGGCCCGGATGGCTGTGACTGGACGTTTAATGCCAAACTTCGATATGGCAATGGGTTTGAAGCGAATGTTTTGACTTCATTCGAACTCCCTTATAAAGCCATGCATACGCTTTACTTCGAGCGGGCAACAGTGGTTGTCCCGAACTTTTTCAGACCATTAACAGGCTTCTACAGCTTGAAAATTCGTCTGAACGATTCTAATCCGCAGACGTATTTAAAACAATTTGAACCCATGAATTATTATGTGAATCAACTACAGGCATTCGCCAAACGCTGTCTTCACCCTGATGATCAGCAAGCTGAAGGACATTTAAGTGTTGAACGAATGGTATGGCATCAAACGATTATGGAATACGCACAGCAACATGCAACAATGAATCGCGAAACCGGAAACGAAGGGAGTCACTTCTAATGAAAACAGTGATTCTATGCGGAGGTTTAGGTACAAGACTTGCAGAGGAAACGAGAGTACGCCCTAAACCTATGGTTGAGATCGGTGACATGCCAATTTTGTGCCACATTATGCATATCTATAGTTCGCAGGGATTTCATGAGTTCGAGCTCGCTCTGGGATATAAATCAAATTATATTAAAAAGTATTTTCTGGATTACCCGTTTTTATATAACGATTTCTCGGTGAGTCTGGATCAAAATCAAACCGATTTACTATCAGCAACAAAACTGAACTGGAAAATCAATCTAATCGATACGGGACAAGCCACAATGACCGGGGGAAGAATAGCGCGATTGAAACAGCGTCTACACGATGAACCCTTTATGTTAACTTATGGCGACGGTATAGGAGATATCGATCTTCATAAGCTGATAAGCTTCCATAAAAGTCATGGCAAGCTTGTAACCGTAACAGCAGTTAGACCCAAAGCCCGCTTTGGCATAATGAAATGTCAGGATCGTACAGTAACTTCCTTTCAAGAGAAGGGACAGTTATCTGATGAATGGATAAACGCAGGTTTTTTTGTTATGGAGCCAGAGGTATTGGATTATATCCATGGAGATCAGACAGAGTTAGAGCGCCATGTATTACCAGAGCTTGCTCTTCAGGGGCAATTAATGGCCTATTATCATGAAGGTTATTGGGCGTGTATGGATACGATTCGGGACAAACAGGAATTGGAACAATTATGGGAGGAAGGGAATGCACCATGGAAAATATGGGGTTAGATTCAATAGAACATGACCAATCTCGTACATTCAACCTTCAATGGGAGCCTGGTTTCTTCGGAAATGAAATCATTGAAGAAGACTTGGGCTATATAACTCAAAAATTGGAGCAGAGACATTTATTCTCAGGATGTCGGTTTTTAATTACCGGAGGTGGAGGTTTTATTGGTTACTACCTCGTGCTTGCCCTTTTACATATAAACAGGTCAGGCACACCGATTAAACATATTACTGTTTTGGATCGTTTTCCTAAAGGAATCCCTTCATGGCTTGAACGGCTTCAAGCCGAAGGGGAGCCCGTGACTGCAGTTGTCTTTGACGTGACTACGGATTCATTTTCTGATTATATCTCAGGGACTGATTATATCTTTCACATGGCATCCATCGCATCACCATCATTTTACCGGAAGTATCCGCTGCGTACGCTGGAGGCTAATGTATTTGGCCTGCAGCGTCTGTTACATGCTTGTCTGTCTAACCAACCGAAAGGCATATTATATTTTTCAAGCAGCGAGATTTATGGTAATCCCGATCCAGAGCATATACCAACCTCAGAACAATACAACGGTAATGTAGCTACTATTGGGCCGAGGGCTTGTTATGATGAGTCCAAGCGGATGGGAGAAACGATCTGCTCGTTGTATGATCAAGAGCATCAGCTCCCGGTGCGTATTGTTCGCCCCTTCAACAATTATGGTCCCGGGCTTGAGCTGAGTGATCAGAGAGTTGCTGCTGACTTTGCCAAAGCAATTAAAGAAAAGCGAGCAATTGATATTCTATCAGATGGTACACCAACCCGAACGTATTGTTACATTGCGGATGCCATCGTGGGGTATTTTAAAGTCATAACTCATTCTGAATTTGATGTATTTAATATTGGAGCCGATTCCCAAGAAATCAGCGTATCCCGTCTGGCACAACTATTTGCTGAATGTTCAAGGGAACTAACAGGGTATTTTCCTGCAGTTACATATCAAGAATCAGCTGATCCCCATTATTTGACTCATAACCCTCAACGAAGATGCCCCAGTATTGAAAAAGCGAGAAAAATACTGCGTTTTAATCCTGAAATCGGATTAGAACAAGGAATTCGGCGTTACTTGATCAGCTGCGGGGTGGGGAGATGAAGATGAGAGATTTCATAAATATTACTGTTGTTGGATTAGGTTTTGTTGGACTAACCGCCGCGCTGGGGTTTGCGGAAAAGGGATATTCGGTAAAGGCATATGACGCGGATATCTATAAAACAATAGAATTGAGCAAGGGTGAGCTTCCATTTCATGAGCCAGGTTTATCTACTATGCTGAACAAACATTTGAATGAAAATTTAGTACTGTGTGACAGTCTGGAGGAATCCCTTTCCGATGTTAAACTGATTTTTATATGTGTCGGGACTCCTTACCTTGAAGGAGCAGGCCTTGATTTATCTATGCTGCTTAATGTAGTCAAAGACATTTGTCGCTTTTCACCCAAAGATTCTTATCAAAGCATCATAATTAAATCAACTATACCCCCAGGCACAATGCGCACCAAGATCAAACCAGTTATAGAGGAATGCGGACTTAGAGTTGGACAACATATCGGCTTGGCATACAATCCGGAATTTTTGAGAGAAGGTAACGCTTGGCATGACTTTATGCATCCTGATCGAATCATCATAGGTGAATTAGATCGGGTAACGTCAGATTTACTTGTAAAGCTCTATGAAAGTTTTGCCGTGCCATGTGCCCAAGTGACCGCAGAAACAGCAGAAATGCTTAAATTTTCTTCCAATGCATTGCTCGCAACGATGATCAGCTTTGCAAATGAGCAGGCGCTAATTGCAGAACATATAGGGCAGGTGAATATACCTGAGTTATTCCGCCTCTTACACATGGATAAACGGTGGTCAGGTGCTCCGGCTGGAATGATTAATTATGTGTATCCCGGGTGCGGATTTGGAGGATATTGTCTACCTAAGGACACTCTTGCTCTGAAAAATACGGCAAGTCAACATGGTGTTGAAGCAAAGATATTAAACGCTGTCATGGAAGTAAATCTTGATATATCTGAACACACGGTCAGAAAAATAATCAGAAATCTAAAACATCGGGATGAACAAATCGGCATACTCGGTTTAGCTTTCAAACCTGGCAGCGATGATGTTAGACAATCCCCTGCTGTAGGGATTATCGAAGCACTTCTGGATGAGGGATGCACGAATCTCACTGCTTATGATCCGATGGCTATGAGGAATTTTGAAGAGCACTACGGTTATCCATTAAAGATGGCAAACTCCCTGGATGAAATCGTAGCAGGTAGTGATATTTGTGTCATTGTTACTGCCTGGCCAGAGTTTCAAGCTCTAACTCATGCAAGCAACATTCAGATAATAGATGCGCGATATATGCTTCAAAATAAAGAAGCTAGCTTTATTTATAGTGTTTAAAATCTCAGCATTATTAAAAGTTTATCCGTTGTCTAGCCAGAGATATGTCTTGCGGATAATATAGCTTAAAGGTACTTCTTCAGAGAAGTGCCTTTTTTTTGTTTAAGATAACGTTCGCCACTTGATCATGATTGTGAAATATAACAACTAGTTCAGATTTAATTATTCGACCTTAAGATATAGTTATTTTCCGTACTAGATCTGTCCGCTAAAATTTATATTATATATCCATCACATGCTAGGAGCGGGTCACTATGGATTTGCTGACACCATATATTTTAAAAGGAGATAACCATTTCCCTGCCATGATTGTTTGTCAAGGTGGTGCTTATTCCACAAAAGCTTATCATGAAGGGGAGCCAGTCGCATTATGGCTTAATCGTATTGGTATCTCGGCTTTTGTATTGAACTACAGAGTATCTCCACACCAACATCCTGCTCCATTAGAGGATGCTCAGACAGCAATCCGTCTTGTTAGAGCAAACGCATCTGAATGGAATGTGGATCCGAAACGGGTTGGTATCATGGGATTCTCCGCAGGAGGTCACCTTGCATCAACCGCAGGGACCCATTTTGATTTGGGAGACCCTCTTTCTAATGAACCAATCCATCAGCAAAGCAGTCGTCCAGATCTCATGGTCCTTGGCTATCCAGTCATCACAATGAACGATGAATTTACCAGTAAAGGCAGTCGAGAAGCTCTTTTGGGAGAACGGCAAACAGATCCCAATCTACTGAATCTATTATCCAATGAAAAGCAAATTACTGCAGATACACCACCAGCGTTTTTATGGCATACGGTTGAAGATAACGGTGTACCTTTGGAAAACAGTCTCCTGTTCGCAAATGGGCTTCGTAAGCACAATATTCCGTTTGCATTACATCTGTTCGAAAGTGGCATGCATGGAATTGGCTTGGCAGAAGATCATCTTGAAGCTCAGCATTGGCCAGTTTTGTGCGAGGAATGGTTCAAGAAAAGGGGATTTATTACAACTAATCCTAAATGGGAATCATTTTCGACTTTGGGAGATATGTTGAGTGACGACAAGGCTAGAGCAATACTGGATAGATATCTTCCAGAACTGGTACAGTCTCCCCACCTTGATTATGTCAAAGGTTTTACTCTCAAAATGCTCTCTTCATTTCCTCATTCGCCTATATCCAAAGAAATATTACAGTCAATTTATACGGATTTAAGGCTTCGATCTGAAGAGTAAAAAGAAAGGAATTAAACACATGTATGAATTATGGAATGGTACCATTAAAACGCCTTACCTTCAGTTTTATGCTGTTTTTACGATCACTAAAGACAGTAACGGAGTCGTTCAACTTGCAGTAGAAACGGAACCAATGAATCTAAACCTTTCTTTTGAAAAGGTTCGTTTGGAAGAAAATATACTTTTGGCAACCGGATTAGATGAATCAGGTCAGACTTATGACCTCGAACTTACTTTTCAACATCAAACGTGTACTGGATCAATCTCATTACCATACATGGGTACAGTTCAGTTCTCAGGTGAAAAAGGGCGGGGGACTTCCTTAAACGAGAAGCTTCAGAAATATGGTGAAGCTTCTGTTCAAGAGAACCGGTACTGGAGAGGGAAATGGATATGGGATGTCAGACAGCCCGAGGAGCAGGCAAATACTGAACATCGCCTTGTGTATTTCAGAAAAAGCTTTCACATCGGTGAATCGATATCACCCAAATTAGTGATTGATATTTCTGCAGATAGCAGATACAGACTCTATGTTAACGGTAAATCCGTTTCGATCGGCCCTTGTAAAGGCGATATGCATACTACATATTACGAATCCGTAGATGTAAGTGAATATCTTTTTCCAGGTAACAACGTACTTGCAGTAAAGGTTCTCCGTTATCCTGCGATGGAACCATTCAAAATTGGAGAGGGAGGTCCTATTTCCATTTGGCGTTCACAATCTGCTGGTCTGTTAGTAGAGGCCTCTTTACGAGACGAAAACAGCACTGAATTAATGCCACTCCACTCTGATGCAAACTGGCGTACCTACCGTCATCAAGGTTACCGACATGTGTCTAAACAGCTTATCCGTTGGATGGGGGGCATAGAAGAAGTAGAAGGGAATGGAGCACCGCAGGGTTGGGAGTTCCCCGACTATGATGATTCGAGCTGGGAACATGCTATCCCGTTCGCCGAAACACGTGGATTTGCCGGGATTCTTAGTCCATGGAACTTGTTACCTCGACCAATACCATTTATGTACGAAGAAGAGAAACAATTTGTTAAAGTAACAAAAGCAACGGGAGTTGGAGTCGAAGAGACTGAACGGTTTCTACAAAATTCACTCGATAACACATCTTTGCTGGTGATCCCAAGCGGACATAAAATCCAGTTGGATTTAGATGCTGGAGAATTGACAACCGCTTATCTCAACATACGGATGCGTAATGGCCGAGGTGCTAAAGTGAGAATGATGGGCGCCGAGTGTTATGAACCTCACGAGAGCACTGAAATGCAGCGAAAAAAAGGAGATCGAGAAGATAACACCGGACAGTTAATGGGTGAATTCGATACCTATATTGTTGCAGGACAAGTAAATGAAACTGTTACGGATGAAGTCTACGAGCCCTTCTGGTTCAGAACATTTCGTTACGTTCGTTTGGAAATTGAAACAGAAGATACACCACTTGAATTGTTGCAGTTTTCATACCGAGAAACCAGATATCCATTAGAAGTAAAAGCGCAATTTGAATCTTCAGATCAAGAACTTAACACGATATGGGATCTAAGCGTTCGAACCTTACAACTTTGTATGCACGAAACTTATGAGGATTGCCCTTATTACGAACAACTGCAGTATGCCATGGATAGTCGACTCATGATGCTGTTTACGTATAATGTTAGCGGCGATGACAGAATGGCAAGGCGAACCATAGAAGATTTTTATCGTTCGAGACAACCTTCCGGATTACTTCAGGCACGTTTCCCGTCGGTTGAGCCTCAAGTCATTCCATCTTTTTCACTTTACTGGGTAGATATGATCTCAGAGCATTTTGAGTTTAATGGGGACCTGCAATTAGTGGAGCAATATCGGCCTGCCATCATTGAATTAATGGATTGGTTTCATACAAGGTTAACGGATGACGGAATCGTTGGTGTTACTTCAAACCGATACTGGACCTACTTCGATTGGGTTGACGCATGGCCGCTCGGTGCGCCGCCTGAGAGCGTGGATCGTCCCATGTTTTTGCTGAGTTTCATGTATGCAGCAGCGTTAAGGAAATCCGCAACATTATTACATGCTACAGGCTGGAGTCAAGCTGCATCAACAATGGAATCGAGAGCAGAACAAGTGTGTAATGCCTTGAGAAAGCTTGCCTGGTCAGAAGAACGTCAGTTATTTCGCGACATGCCTGGGCTGGAGATATATAGTCAGCACACTCAGATTATATCGATCCTTGCAGGAGCAATCGAAGGAGAAGAAGCCCGACGACTGATGGAACGCACACTGGAAGAGCAAATTCACCGGGTAACGCTGCCGTTCTCGTATTTAATGATTCAAGCTTTAAAGAAAGTGGGGCTACAGCATAAAATATTTGGACTGTGGGATCGCTGGCGTGTATTCGCTTCACAAGGTTTGACGACGCTTCCAGAGATGGAAGTGAATCCAAGAAGCGATTGTCATGCTTGGAGTGCTGTTCCACTGGCTGAATTCCCGGCTACTATTCTAGGTGTAACACCCGCTGATCCGGGAGCAACTACCATTAGAATTGAACCGCACATTGGTAAACTAGACTGGGCGAAGGGTAGTGTGGCAACCAAGCAGGGATTGATTGAGATCGAATGGCATATTGAGGAGCATCAATTTTTGTTAAAAGCTAAATTACCTGTAGGGACATCAGCAATAGTTAAGCTTCCAGATGGTACGGAGCAATCATTCCGTGGATCAGAAATCTTTAGTTGCACCATCTCACAAAACTAAATCTAAGCAAGGCTGCCATTATTCACACATTCATCAATCGATGGCTTTTAGAACGACTAAAATGATCCCTGAAAGCGGTAACATCCATGAGAGAAAGAAGGGAAAACTACAATGAGAGCTGAGCAGAATATCTCTAGTCCACCAATTGTAGAAACAAACAAAAAGTCTAAGGCTTTAGGTCTTGATGCCCAAGGTATTCRGAAAACAATGAAACCTCATCATTACTTAGGAGATGGGGCAGCGCAAATTGCCTTAAACTCCATCAACGGGCTGATCGGAATGTTAACTTATTTTTATACAGATAAAGTAGGCATTGCGGCCGCAACGGTGGGGACCATTATGCTCATCACCAAATTTATTAATGCCATAGCTGACTTGGTGATGGGTAGAGTTGTCGATGCAACAAAGTCCAAATACGGAAAGGCTAGACCGTGGATTCTATGGATGGCTCTGCCAGCAATGGCCTCCATCATATTACTGTTCACAGTACCAGCTGAAGCATCAACAACTGTAAAGGGCATCTATGCTCTAGTTACGGTAGCCTTTGCCTCAGCCGTTGTTTATACGGGAATTGCAATACCTTATGGAAGCTTGATGGCAATCCGGACGAGAAGTGTAGAAGAACGTGGAAAAATGGGCCTTACTCGAACCGTCTTTGGCTATTTTATTGGTATGATCATTTCTATCGCATTAATTCCGGTGACCAACATGTTTGGTGGAGATCAATCCGCATGGATTATGGTTGCCGTTGTGCTAGGGGTTGTATCTTTTATTGCATTGGTACTGACATTTCTAGCTTCCAAAGAAAACAATGAAAATGTAAAAGTAGTCGAGACCGATAACGTCCCTTTTTGGGAAAGCATCAAGATTCTGTTCAAAAATAAATATTGGGTCATTATGCTGTTTGCACAATTGCTGATCAACATGATGTATACGCTTAACGGCTCGACAGGAATCTATTACACAAAGTACATTCTCGGAAATGAAGATTTGATAGGAATCATGGGGGCCATTGGATTGATTCCGGTATTTTTAGGTTTCGCTATAGTAGGGCCGATGATTAAAAAATTCGGGCTTGCAAGAACAGCGCGAATTGGTATGATTGTCGGCATCGTTGCATCACTTATTCGTTGCTTTATGCCATATAGCTTTATTGCGGCTTTAGTCCTTGGTGGTATCGCCACACTAGCAACAATTCCAATGATGGCTGTGGGTGGGGTGCTGGTGAACAATACGGTGGAATACGGTGAATGGAAGACAGGCAAACGGTTAGTCGGGATGGTCAACAGTGCAAATAGTTTTGGCGTTAAAATTGGTATGGGTCTCGCAGCTGCAATGATCGGCTGGATTTTGGCAATGGGTAACTATGACGGGGCATTAGCAACACAAACCGATTCTGCGATGACCAGCATCCTTGTTCTGACGGTATATCTTCCTTTGGTGATCTTTGTTCTTACTTATCTTTGCTTGCGTAAGTACGATTTGGATGATAAGTATCCTCAAATTGTTAAAGAATTGGAAGAACGTAAAAATGGTTAGTGAGGAACGGTATCATCGCTTATTTGAAGCATTTATTATTGAAAAATAAAATTAGTAAGCGATATCATAAAATTTTTGAATTATGGAAAGGTGGATCAATATGAAGTTAAAAAATCTTCGCATTGAATACATGGAAAATCCCCTGGGCTTGGATACAACAAACCCGCGGGTATCGTGGCAATTAGTTTCTTCAGAGCAGGGAGTTATGCAGACTGCATATCAGATTGCAGTAACAAAGGATACTCAGAGAATTTGGGACTCTGGTAAGGTGGAATCGGACACTTCAATTCTGTTAGAGTATGCGGGACCTTCGCTTCAAGCCTCTACTTTGTACCAGGTTCATGTCACCGTTTGGGATAACCAAGGCAACCAGGCAAGCATTGAAGGACATTTTGAAACAGGTCTTCTCAAGGGAAGTAATATTACAGCAGACTGGATCACGCATCCCTTCCCGGATGATGAAACTGCACCTCCCGTTTTCCAAAAGACGTTCACCATTGAAAAGGATATACAGTCAGCACGTGTTTATGCATCCTCCTTAGGTGTTTATGAGATTTCCATTAATGGGAGAAGAGTAGGAGATCACTATTTTGCTCCTGGTTGGACAAATTACAATGAGCGGTTGCAATATCAGACTTATAATTTAGACGGATTGCTGGAGCAGCAAAATAAAATCGAGATTACCGTTGGAAATGGCTGGTATAAAGGGATATTCGGTTTTACCTGTACTCCGAATCATTACGGTGACAGAGTGGCGGCTATCGCAGAACTTCACATTGTCTATACAGACGGATCTAAAGAAAGGATTGTAACGGATGAAAGCTGGAAGGTGACTAAGGGAATGATTCGTTCCAGTGAAATCTATATGGGGGAGACCTACGATTCTTGTTTTATAGACGATACGTTATATGATGTGCTCCCTTTCTCCTATAACAAAGAGCGTCTTGTCGCCCAGGAAAGTGAACCGGTCAGAATTACCAGGAAGCTTCCCGCGGTGGAGTTCATTACGACACCAAAAGGAGAGCAGGTTATTGATTTCGGACAAATTGTCACCGGATTTGTAGAACTTCAGATTACCGGGCGTGAGGGCCAGGTCATTACCATCCGACATGCCGAGGTGCTTGATAAAGAAGGTAACTTTTACACTGAAACTTTGCGGCAAGCTGAATCTATTGATCGATTTGTTTGTAACGGTAAAGAACAAATTTTCCGGCCTCACTTCACGTTCCATGGATTTCGTTACATCGCGGTAGAAGGGTTAGAGGTAGTACAGCCGGAATTTTTTACAGCTTGCGTACTGCATTCACATCTGGAGGAAACAGGCAATCTGACAACGTCAAATGAAATGGTTAACCAGTTATTCAGTAACATCCAGTGGAGTCAGCGCGGCAATTTCCTTGACATTCCGACGGACTGTCCTCAAAGAGATGAACGTCTTGGATGGACAGGAGATGCTCAAGTGTTTGCCGGTACGTCTGCATTTAATATGAACGTTGCGTCCTTCTTTACAAAATGGCTGCGTGATCTTGCCTCAGAACAAACTGAAGAATATGGCGTCCCGCATATAGTCCCTAATATCCTTGGGAATCAGGAAGGGGCTGCTGCTTGGGGCGATGCTGCTGTTATTGTTCCCTGGGTCATGTATCAGATGTATGGCGACCTTAGGCTACTCGAGCAACAGTACGACAGTATGAAGGGCTGGGTTGATTACATCATGGAACGCTGCGGTGTTAATGGGCTGTGGCAGACAGGGTTTCAATACGGAGATTGGCTCGGACTTGATAAAGAAGAGATTAGTAATGAGCGAACTGGAGCTACGGACGTTTATCTGGTGGCTAACGCTTATTATGCCTATTCCACAGAGCTGCTCGCCAAGACTGCAAGAGTGTTAAATAAATCTGAGGATGCGTCCAAATACGAAACTCTTCATAGCCAAGTCATATCAGCGTTCAAGGAAGAGTATATTTCAGCAACTGGCAGGCTAGTCAGTGAAACTCAAACGGCTTGTGTATTAGCTCTTCACTTCAATCTGGTGGATGACAAGCACCGGGAGAGAGTCCGCAAGACACTGGAGACAAATATTGCCCAACATAAGAATCACCTTACAACTGGTTTTGTGGGTACTCCATATCTGTGTCATGTATTATCTGACAATCAATTGCATGAGCTTGCCGGTACCTTGTTCCTGAAAGAAGATTTTCCGTCCTGGTTGTATGCCGTTAAGAAGGGAGCTACAACCATCTGGGAACGGTGGAACTCCATTCTCCCTAATGGCGATTTTGATACATCAGGCATGAACTCCTTAAATCATTATGCATATGGATCTATTGGGGAATGGATGTACAGAAAGTTGGCTGGTATTAATCAAATTGRACCCGGTTTTAAAAAAATCTTGATCCAACCTCAGTTCATAAAGGGGATAAGTGCAGTTGAAGGTATTTATAATTCGGTGTACGGAGAAATCAAAAGCTCATGGTCTTGCGAGAACGGAGAAATTATTGTCAATGTAACAATCCCGGCCAATACCACTGCCATCATCAAACTGCCTGAGCAAAAAGATTCGATTGAAGTCGGTTCTGGAGATTACTCCTTTAGATATCGTACACAAACCAATCTCAAAATAGACAGGTTTACACTGGACTCCACTCTTAAGGAAATAATAGAAGAGCCGATAGCCGTTCAGATGATTGAAGAACATGCACCCGGTATGCTGGACCATCCAATGATAAAATATGCATATGATTTCTCCATAAGCGAATTGTTGGCAAATACCCCTGAGGAAACAGAAATGCTGTTTAAACTGCTTCTGAAAACATTAAATGAACCGAAAAAACAAGGTGCTTTTCATTAAAACAAAAGGGTGTTGTAGGATAACTACAATGCCCTTTGTCTTAATTGTTCGTGTGGGTGAAGATTATTACATCGCAGCTTCATATGGCTGGAAATCCTGACTCATGTGTTGTTTGGCAAAGTATTTTCGAGAACATTGGGTATGAGAGTGACAACACGTAGGAGGAGAGAGAATTTCGCGTTATGGAGATGTTGAATTCTTACATTGGCTTGTAAACTTCCCCTTTTGAAAACAGTATTATTATGACCTCTCACTCGTTGCCCCATCGTACATAAAGGGCTTGCCCTTTCGTACGATTTTTTTTTCGTTCTTTTTCGTTATCATGGGGGTACAGGTTGCTCAGTTTGTAGCTCAAGAATTTCAGAAAAGTGAAAGGGGAAGAATTAAAATATGTGAATATGGATGACCCTCGTCTCTTTAACTCAGGTTATGCTGACAACTGTCATTCTTTTTGTTTACGAAGCACATATTAAACAATTACTTTAATTAAAATACTACCTAGCTTAGCTATAAAGGGAGACTTCTTTAATAATGAAGAAAATAAATGATGTATTAAATCGCATGAAAACAAGAACAAAGATCATGATCTCTTTGCTTATCATTATTTTAATTATAGCAGGGATTATCGTAAGAAATTTATCCGTATATGTGGAAGATAAAGATTATGTACCTGCTGCCACCACAGAAAAGTTCCGTGTAGCGCTTTCGGTAAGCCCTTTTTCGGGAAATGAATTTAAGACGGGGAATACCTATACAGCAGGAGACGTTACTGCGAAAAACCGTGAGGAATTAGAAAAGTTGTATATTTCATCAGGCGCTACGGAAATGTACGCAAGAATTGCTACTAAACGATATCCTACTGCAGATAATATCGTTAATGGTGAGGAAGACTCAAATGCAAATTTCCATACCTTGGAGCAGGGATTAGAGTTGGCTCGCATGGCAGCCAAATTAAATATACCGTTGAACCCTGAGATTATGCTGGCTTACACATACATGGATATGGATCGGCAACAAGCACCTAATTTCGAAGAATATCCCGAGATATATGCGCTGCAAAACGGAAAACCCTGGGAAGAATTAACTTTGGATGAGATGAACGTTGTCTTGGAAGCATACGGCAAATTTGTGGCAACCGAAATTCTGAAAACAGGCGTCAAAGTAGAGAACTGGAACATAGGTAACGAAGCAAACTATGGTTTTGCAGGGGTGAGCATTGGGTTGAAAACCGCAGTAAACGAAAAGTTGGAAAAAGTTCCGGGCTTCATGAGACATGTCTATTCTGTGATGGGAACCAATTGGTTGAAAAATAATATATGGAAATACAATGCAGTGCAGATGACTGCGGTAGCTAAAGGGATTAAAGAGGCCTACACTAGTTTAGAACTTGATTCAAGCAATGTTAAGTTTTCTACTCACATCGCCACGGTAGTTACAACAGTGAAAACAGCAGTCACATATTTCAAGACATTAAAGGAAAATGGATTCCCTATTGATACTGCTGGAATTAGTTTTTATCCCAGCGCGCCAGGAGTATACATCGACAAAATGGTTATGTATAAAAAAATAGTTACTGCGATTAACAAAGAGGTGGGTATACCTGTATTTATCGCAGAGTTTTCTTATCCTTCAGGTGAAGTGCAGGGCGCATATGCGGGATGGTCAAAAACGGTCAAGGGGTATCCGCATAATGAAGAAGGACAAGCTGCAATTTATCATGATGTGGTTCAGTGGGGTAAAACACATGGCCTTATAGGTATCCGTTATTGGGCTCCGGATTACAGTGGGTGGGGGAGTATGTCAATGTTTGATTACTCGGAACATGGCGCTAAAGCCAAGAAAATATTAATAGATGCTATTTCCGAAGAAAACAAATTAAAATAACCGTATAAATTAATCAGGTCAGTATAGAAAAGTCGCTTATAGCGGCTTTTTTATTTATTTATCGTATTACTTCTTAAAAACTGATTAAGTCTAATCTTATTATGGATAATTAAGAAAAAATAAAAACCCACAAGGATTTCACATAAAACGTGAAGCTCTGTGGGCTTTTGAATTCAACCTTATATTTATTTGTAATCTGCGTTTATCGTTGTTTCTTTCCATTGTTCTATGCTGGCAAGCAGGCTTTTAAATTTATAGGTCGCTGCATCGTAGGCTTGTTGTCCCAGCAACAAACGAAGAGGCGGTTCCGTTGTTTCCACAACTTTAATAACTGCTTCGGCAGCCTTTGCAGGATCTCCAGCTTCTTGACCCACACCGAGTTCAATCCCTTGCAACATCTGTCCGACGATGGATTCTTTAAGCTCAGGGATGCTTGTCTCTGTTTTGACAGAAGAGCGGCCGCCCCAATCTGTGCGGAAACTGCTTGGCTCTATTAAAGTCACATGAATATTAAAAGGGGCCACTTCTTGGGATAGACTCTCAGATATGCCCTCAACAGCGTATTTTGTAGCATGATAATAGCCGAGGGTCGGGAATGAAGTCAGACCGCCAATGGATGAGAAGTTTATAATGTGACCACTTTTTTGTGATCTCATATGTGGAAGAACAGCATTGGTTACATGCATGAGTCCCCAGAAGTTAACCTCGAACATCTTACGGGTTTCTTCCTCAACGCTTTCCTCAACGGAGCTGAAATATCCGATACCTGCATTATTCACAAGCACATCTATACGGTTAAACTTCTCAACCGTGCGGTCAACCACATTACGGATCTGTTCTGGACTAGTCACGTCCAGTGGGAGAGCAATTACCTGATCCTCATGCCCGGCAGTAAGATCTGTTACCTGCTGAACATTACGTGCGGTCACGACAACCTTATAACCTGCTTCAATTGCTTTCTGCGCAATGTGTCGTCCAAATCCTGTTGAACATCCAGTGATAAGCCAAACTTTTGATTCTGACAATGTAATCACTCCTTCAAGGTAATAACTTTACTCTACCTCTTAAAGTTAACTTGAAGTCAATACTCATTTTGAAAAATAAATATTCATAGCTATTTCATTTTCTTATGCATTAA
Source organism: Paenibacillus sp. 2TAF8 (assembly GCF_052114825.1). Taxonomy (NCBI): domain Bacteria; kingdom Bacillati; phylum Bacillota; class Bacilli; order Caryophanales; family Paenibacillaceae; genus Paenibacillus; species Paenibacillus sp. 2TAF8. The sequence continues at coordinate 15,883 of NZ_JBFRFN010000024.1, read as the reverse complement.
AACATCGTAAATCGCTATCTTCCGAATAATCTTTTCCAGATGGAACTGAGTCTGAGCCACAGTACGTTCCACTTTAGTTTTATGCATTAGCAAAAATTGTTTTCTGGCATCCAGGGAAGGATCACCTTGGCGAATCAGCTCTGTATAAGCCTTAATGTCTTCAATAGACATTCCCGTATCTTTTAAAGCGATAACCAGTTCAAGCCACTCTAAAACCTCCTCTGAATATTCTCTTCTACCTGAAGCATTCCGTTCAACATGTGGTAAGATGCCTTCTTGTTCATAATAACGTAGAGTGGAGGGACGTAAACCTGTGATCTTCTCAATTTCACTAATACTGTACATGTCAGAATGCTCCTTCAATAGTTAAAGTTAACTTGAAGTAAATTGTACCCTTTTCATGAAGCAAAAGCGAATTCCTTGACTTACTTTCTCTCAACTCTAATCTTTAACACAGGTTAAGATCGCGTTATACAATGTTTGATTTCCGTTACAGTCTCTCTAAATCAAAGTTCTTATAATGAATATATAACTAGATAACTAGTTTGGAAAAAGATAAGTTCCCCCATCATTCTCAGCTAAGGAGTGTTTCAAATGAATACATGGAATCCAGCGGAATTCCAAACTCCCTCCAAGCGCTATCGCCCGAAAATGAGGTGGTGGCTTCCCGGCGCGTTCATGGACAGAGACGAGATCAAACGGGAAATTGAATGGATGGCGGAAGCTGGCTACGGCGGTGCAGAAATCAGCCATTTCTTCCCGATCCCTTCGGCGGATATAAATCCAGCGGATTATGGCCGCTTTGTTTTCGGWGGTGATGAGTGGAACAACCGGATGAAAGCTGCACTCGAAGCCGCCATTCCACTTAACTTTCAGTTGGATTTCACTGTAGGACCGCTGTGGCCGATCGCAACGCCCGCCGTCATGGACAAGAATGACGATCGCTGCACACATGGGTTGCATATTGGGACAACGGTAGTTGCAGGGACGTACAACGGAGCAATTCCTGTCCCCGATACGGTCGATCCGTCACGTCCTTATAAGCTTGTGGCTGTGACGGCTGCTCGGAGATACAGCGGGGAGTCCATAGGCGAAGTCGTCACGCTAGAATTGGAAACGGCAGCCGATCTCACCTTCAGAGTTGACGACGGACGGATAGAATGGACAGCTCCTCTTGACGGAGAATGGTACTTGTTCGGCTTTTGGAGCCAAACGAACGGACAGATGAACGACTCGATCGGTGCTCCCGCGATCGACCACTTCTCGAAAGCTGCAGCCGATGCAGTTACGGGCTTCTGGGACAAACGCCTGTTTGCGGATCCTGAGATACTTGCCTTATATGAGAAGAACGCCGGAAGCTTGTTCTGTGATTCCATTGAATTGAACGCTACTATGCTAGGCGGGATGTACGGTGCGACGCCGATGCCCGTCGCGATCTGGTCTCCCGCCGTATTAGAGGAGTTCCGTATGCGTCGAGGCTATGATTTGACTCCTTATCTGCCTTCGATATTCGTCAAAGGTTTGTATCAGCTAGGTGCGGGCAATCGGACGGACGGAGACTCAGATTACGATTTCACTGACCGCTCGGCAAACCTACGCATTAGGAACGACTTCTTTCAAACCTTGACAGATATGTTCCGGGACAATCACCTTCGGACAATAAGAAGGTGGGCAAACGGACATCATATGAAGCTTCGTTATCAAACTTACGGCATGCCTACCGAGCTCTCCTCGGGCCTTGCCGAAGTTGACATCCCGGAGACGGAATCACTCGGTTTCCATGATTCGACCGACGGTTACCGAATCCAATCGGGTGCCGTTCATCTGTATGATCGCGAGATCTATTCGATTGAGGTAGGCGCTGTTATGGGTTATGGCTACAAGCAGACGTGGACCGGACAGGACTTCGGCCTTCTCTGGCAATTGCATCGAGGCTTTGCGGCTGGCGTCAACCAGGCGGTTCTTCACGGTATGTCCTACGATACTTCATCTGCTTCGGAACATTTCGAAGCGATGTTCAAATGGCCGGGCTTGTCGCTCATGGGGTCGAGGTTCTCAAACGAATGGGGAGGACGCCAACCAAATTCCCTTAATGCAAGAGCTCTCACAGACTATATCGCGCGCACTCAATATCTGCTTCAAATTGGTAAGCCGAAGGTGGATCTGGCGATTTATCGTTATCATATTGATGGGATTCATGGCGCAATGGGAACGGAATTGACCCCGTATGAACAAGCCGGTTTCACGTATGACTTTGTAAGTCCTTGTTTGTTGGATTTAGCAAATGCCCAAACCGGTATATTAGAGGGGAAATCCGTACTGGTAGCGGACGGGCCGGCATATCGTGCTATCGTCGTAGATATGCGCAAGAAGTCGTTGACCGGAGACTGGAGGGCGTCCGATCTCCCGATTGAAACAGCCAATCAACTGATCGCCTTCGCGGAGAGCGGACTACCTGTCGTGGTCGTCGGAGAAGCTCCGAATCATGTTGCTTCGTTCTTTGGCAGTAAGGACAAGATGAGAGCCAAAGACATCGAGCTGTGCGATCGAATCGAGCATCTGTTAAACCTGCCGACGGTAAGAGTGGTTAAGAATCAAGAAGATGCGGTCGCGGCACTGGGCGAGCTTTCCGTCATTCCTGCCGTTCAAGTCCAGTGCGAGTCGCCACTGTTGAATGCCCGTCGGTACGAAAACGGTATTTCCTATTACTTCATCTACAATCCAAGTCAAGTGCAGGCTTTCGAGGGAGAAGTGCAGTTCACAGGGACAGGGAACCCTTTCAAGCTGAACGCTTGGGATGGAACAATATGCCCGATGGCCGCTGTTCATACAGGCTCCGGTCAAACGACGGCGAAGCTGCGACTCGCTCCGAACGGAACTGCTTTGATCGCGGTTGCCGATGAATGGACAGAAGCGCTTCAGCGCGAGGAATATCGCGATATGATTGCGAAAGGTACGCGGATCATACCAGATCGCTGGTCTCTCGTCGTGGACAGTTGGACTGCAGGCGCTCATCCAACGGAAACGAAGATTGAACGGATCGAGCTTGAACTTGACGAGCTGCGCTCCTGGATTCACATTCCGGCGCTCCGGCAAGTATCCGGAATTGGACGATATCGGACAAGCTTCCGCATTGAAGAGCGGAAAGGTACTTTTGCTGCCGTTATTTTAGAGATGGGCGAGGTGTCCGATACGTTCAGGGTCTTCGTTAACGGCCAAGAGCTCCACGGTGTCGATCAGATCGGGCGTCATATTCCAATTGGGGAATACTTACGCTATGGAGAAAACAACGAGTTGGAGGTCGAAGTAGCGACGACCCTGAACAATGCGCTAAGCTTTTTCGATCCTAACCGGGAACCGCTAGATTGCGGCTTGATTGGTCCCGTTGAAATCCTATTAGGGGAAGGATCGGACGAATAGCGTAATTTTAGTGCCGTTTTCCGTTTTATTTTCCTTCTTCTCGTTGAGAAAGCAAAACACTCGTATTTGGGACGATCTGGAGAAATGCAATCGTATTTCAGTGAACTCGTAGGCTGCTTATATGATGCAGGTGTAGGTCTATTTTTCAAGGGTGTTCCCGAACAAGCAGATGGGACGGCTTTGCAAGACCTTCTGAACTCGGGGAGATGGTCGAATTCCTTGCCTCTACCAACTCCCGTTACATGACAACATCCCTCGTTGCTTTCGACGGCGGTCTGACTCTATAAGGAAAGGATGATATCGATGGACCAATTATCGCCTGAGATGATTCAATTGATTATAACCGAATTCGGCAATCAATTTGTAAGTGCAGCTAAGAAGAACCGGCTTGATTCGTTTCGAAGACTGAATCCGATCGCGAAGAAGAAAGGAATCGCGTTCATCGGAGATTCAATCACCGAGGGATTCCCGATTTACGAAATGTATCACGGAGAAATACCTGTGTACAACCGGGGAGTAGGGGGAGATACAACCTACGAATTGCTGCAGAAATTGCCGCAAACAGTCTATGAACTGGAGCCGTCGATTGTAGTTATGCTCATAGGTACTAATGATCTTGCATTCAGTTCCGACGTGAGTGGGATTTCCGGCAGGATCGAGCAAATTTGCCAGGCCATCATAGCCTCACAGCCAAACGTCCGGCTGATCGTGCAATCGGTGTACCCGATTAATCCTTCGGATGACCCGCGTGTAATCCAGTATCTCTTGGGCAGCCGAACCAACGCTTTGATTCTTGAATTAAATGAGAGGATTCAGGAGATGACCACGCGGCTTGCAATCGATTACGTCGATCTTCACCCAGCGCTAAAAGACGAGCATGGTAATCTGAAGCTGGAGTATACGACCGATGGTCTTCATCTGAACGTCGAAGGTTATGAAGCCGTCCTTCAAGTACTACAAAAACATCTGAATTAGGACGGGTTGGCAGCCCAGACTCCCGTGGAGTTTGGGTTCCATGATTAATCTACAGTCTTCCAGTGAAAATTAAAGGGGATAATGGGCAGCAATTGACAATGTTATAGAGACATGTTATAAAAAATCTAACCGGTTACATTCAAAAATGTAACCGGTTAGATTGAAAAGGGAGGTCACTTTATTGTCTATTCAAATTGGTTTACAAATGTTTTCTGTTCGAAATAAATTCAATGAAGATCGTGTTAAAACATTGCAGGATTTATCAACGATTGGGTATAAGCACATTGAAATCCCAGTTGATTTTCAAAGTGATAGCGCTTTTAATATCAAATCTCTGTCTGCCAGTGATTTAAAACGAATGACTGAAACTGCAGGCATACAAGTACTTGGAACACATATTCCAGCAGAATTAAATGAGCAAGAACTCAATGAAATAATTTCCTATCACAAAGAGTTGGGGTGTAATAGAGCAATTATTCCTATGAGGTTTTTTCAAGGAGCTAATGACGCAATCGATTTCAGTAAGCGATTAAATGAATATGGAAAGAGACTTCGGACACACGGGATCCAGCTGTATTATCATAATCATTTTCAAGAATTTCAAAAGTTTGATGGGAAAACGTTATTTGAGATCCTATTAGAAAATACAAATCCTGATTATTTGAAATTTGAATTAGATATCTATTGGGCTATTAGGGGAGGGGCGAATGTCGAGCAGTTGCTAAAACAACTTGGAACTCGATGTGAATTAATTCATATCAAAGATTTGCCTCATCCCGTTAGCACAATAAATATACTCGACACACTAGACAAGGAAAAAGAGATAACTATACATGATTTCATTCCATTGTTTAATTCTGATAATTTTGTAGAAATAGGACAAGGAAAGCTGGATATCAAGGAAATTATCAAATTTGCAAAAGAGCACACAGCCACTAAATATATCATTGTTGAGCAAGATGTTATATCGATTGATGAGATAAAAAGTGTTGAGATAAGCTTTAGCGCCTTATCCGATTTATTGGGTGTTGAGTATGAATAAATTAAATGTAGGTATTATTGGCTGTGGTGCAATTGCTATAGAAAAGCATCTGCCAGCATTGCTCAAACTGTCTGATAAGGTAAATGTCAAAGGTTTTGCTAGTAGAAATGAAGAAAAAGCAAAAAAAGCTGCTGATTTGGTAGGAAATGATGCAAAAATTTATACCAATTATAAAGAAATGCTGCAAGATCCTGAAATTGATGTCGTTCATATCTGTACACCGAATGCATTACACAGTTCAATGACTGTCGAGGCTTTAGAGGCAGGGAAGCATGTCATGTGTGAAAAGCCTATGGCCATGAATAGTCAAGAAGCAGAGGAAATGGTAAAAGCTGCTGAGCGTACAGGTAAAAAATTGACAATTGCATACCAGAATCGTTTCAGAAAAGATTCAATACTTTTGAAACAAGCGTGTACTAATGGCGATCTGGGAGAAATTTATGTAGCTAAAGCGCACGCAATTCGACGTAGAGGTGTCCCCACTTGGGGAGTATTCCTAAATAAAGAGATGCAAGGAGGCGGTGCACTTATTGATATTGGCACGCATGCACTTGATCTGACTCTATGGTTGATGAATAACTACGAGGTTGAAAGTGTAACCGGCGTAGTGCACAACAAATTAAGACATGAGAATAAGGCTAATCCTTTTGGACCGTGGGATCCGGATCATTTTAACGTAGAAGAGTCAGCGTTCTCTTTTATCAAAATGAAAAATGGTGCATCCATTTATCTAGAATGTTCCTGGGCTCTGAATTCACTAGATGAAAGAGAAGCAATGACTACGTTGTCTGGAACAAAAGGAGGCGCCGAAATGCGCCGGAATACAGCCTTAGGTACAAATGAACTGATATTTAATACCGAAATGTATGGAAATCTCGTTAGCACTCAGTTACAGAATGCAGCCGGTATATCGTATATCTCACCCGTAGAAGAATCAGATGCTGATCGTGAAATGGCTCAATGGATCGATGCAATCCTTGAGGACAAAAATCCTGTAGTTGAACCAAGACAAGCGTTAGTCGTTACTCAGATACTTGAAGCGATTTATCGTTCAGCCGAATTAAATGACACGATTAAATTTTAAATTGAAATTTGTCGTTTTCATACTGAGAGGATGAGTTCTAATGAGTAAAGTTCTTAATGTAGGAATTATTGGTACGGGAGAACTTGCACAAGTCGTACACTTGCCTATCCTTAAAGAATTACCCGAAAAATTCAAAATAACCGCTTTATGTGATGTTTCGTCTAATTCTCTCAAATATAACGGAGAAAAATTTGGCATTTCAAACCTCTATACAAATGTGGAGGATCTTGTTAATGACGAAGATATTGATGTTGTTTTCGTCTGTAACAGTAACGAATATCATGCAGATGCTGCTATAGCTGCTGCCAACGCAGGTAAGCATGTTCTCGTCGAAAAGCCTATGGTACTGTCATTATCCGAAGCAGAAGCTGTGATCGAGGCGAAAAACAGAAATAATGTCCATGTTATGGTCGGTTATATGAGAAGATATGCTCCTGCATTTGAAGCTGCAGTTAAAGAAGTGGGGGGGCTAGACCAAATTCTGTACGCAAGAGTACGGGATATTATTGGACCGAATGATTATTTCATAAGGCAATCTGGAGCATACCCGAAAAAATTTAACGATTTTCCCGAAGAATTAAATAAAGAAAGAGCTGAGAAATCCGAAAAGTGGATTAGAGAAGTTCTTGGTGAAGGCGCTGATGAGACTGCAATTATGTTATATTATTTCCTTACCGCTTTAGGGTCGCATGATGTTTCTGCCATGCGTGAAGCTTTGGGAATGCCAGAATCCGTATCCGGTTTTGCTTTTAATCGTGGAGGCTTCTTTATAAATGCGATTTTCAACTATCCATCTTTCAATGTAGTTTATGAGACAGGCATGAATAACGTAGGTAAGTTTGATGCTCATCTGGAAGTGTACGGAAAGGATAAAACGGTTAGAGTAGAATTTGACACACCGTATATTCAAGGACTACCTATTAAATTAATCGTGTCAGAAACAGAAGGGGACTTGTACAAAGAAACCGTTATTCGACATACTTATAAAGACCCTTATACGATTGAATTGGAAGCACTTTATGATGCAATTGTTCACGATCAGGTCATAAAAACAACTCCAGAGGATTACCGTGATGACTTAATCATTTTTAATATGCTAATTGATTTCTACAAAAAGCAGAAGCAATAATTCCTGATTTAATAAACATCGATGTCTTTTGTGAATAACCTAAAAAGACAAACCAAGATCATTAATTGACCTTCGTTTGTCTTTTTTAATTCGTGAAACTCTCTTTAAAGACTTTGTGTACTTTCTCTTTTAACTAACTCCAATGGCAGAACTATGTTGTTTGGCTCTCCTAGTTCACCATGTACTAGCTTGATTATCTTTTCTGCAAGATATTGCCCGAGCTTTTCAATCGGTTGTTTGACTGTAGTCAGTGAGGGATTATAAAGAGCGGAAGCACGGATATCATCGTAACCAACCACAGAGATATCGTTTGGAACATTCAGTCCACTCTCATGAAATGCTCGAATAGCCCCCATAGCCAGCAGATCATTATCACAAAAAACAGCAGAAAAATGATATTGGTTGTTTAAAAGCTGTTTAGCAGCGCTATATCCTGCTTCATTGAAATTATCACTCATCTTAACTTTTACATTTAATTTATCGTTTGTATCAATACCTGAACTTGACATAACGTTCATTAAATCAGATGGCACTTCTTGATATGTGATATAAGCAATTGCTCTGTGGCCTAGTTGAATCAAATAATTAATTGCATTTCGTAAGCCCCGGATACGGTCAACAGAGACGGAATGAATTTTAGGAGTTGAACTGTTAAGTGCCACCACTGGTCTCCCAGAATGTATAATTCTGTCCAGTTGATTTTCAATAAAGAATGGGGGGGTATAACCCATAATTATTCCATCAACTTCTTTTTGTTCGAAAATCTCTAATATGGCCTTCTGTTTAGCGTCTGTAAAATTATCAAAACCAATAATGAGGGTATAACCTTGCTCCCATAGAGAAGTTTCAATGGCCTCTGCAAATTGTGCCCAAAACTCACTTGTTATGTGAGGCACAATAAGACCAATCGTTTTAGTTTGTATACGATTCATAGTTCTGGCTGCGTGATTAGGTCGGAAATTTAATTTTTCTATGGTTTGTTGAATCAATTCTCGAGTTTCTCTTTTTACTTTATCTTGTCCATTTATGACTCTGGAGACAGTTGCGATGGAAACGCCAGCTTCACGTGCTACATCTCGTATTGTAGGTTTCATAAATTTATTCCTTTAATATTAATATTCTACAAACGTTACAAATAATTTTTATCTATACAATACTTCATTTTATGGCGAAGGACAAGAATCTAGAAACCGTACACCAGTTATGCAATGGAAGTGCAGGTTTGGAGACAAGAAAATGTTGAATTTCGTATTACTGGAATTAAACGAAGTAATTTGAAAGTGAATCCCTAAATATGATAGTCTTTTTATTGTAATGATATTTAAACTATCATTTTAGGAGGCGTTACGATGTTTACAAATGCAAATCAAGATCGTTCCAAGTCCAAAGTTGATTTCATGGAACATTCATTCATTCAGCAGCCTTTCCCAGTCTACGAAAAGCTGCGTGCCGAAGAGCCTGTCCATCGACTTTTACTGCCGAGTGGGCATGCTGCCTGGATGGTTACCCGATATGAGGATGCCGTCAAAATTTTGCAGGATGGCCGCTTTGTAACCGGAGTTCTCGATAACAATAACAATGAAAAGGTGGAGACACTTCCTCCGCATCAGGCGATTATTTCACGAAATCTGATCAGTGTTGGTCCTGAAGATCATCGTCGACTGCGGCGCTTGATTCAGAAGGCATTTACTCCACGAATGATTGAGAGGCTGCGGGGACGAATTGTGGAAATAAGCGATCAATTGCTAGACACGATTCAAGCAAGAAACACTCGAGAGTTTGATTTGATTGAGGATTATGCTTTCCCGCTGCCCATTATCGTTATTTGTGAAATGCTAGGCGTTCCGCTAGAGGATCAAGATAAATTCAGAGCTTGGTCCAACACCATTATGGAGAGTGTCAGTAATCCGCAGATGAACCAGGAAAGCGATGAAGTAATGAAGGCTTTTGTCGAATACTTACAAGTACTAATCACGGAGCGGCGGAAACATATTCAACAGGACCTCATCAGCGATCTCATCAGCATAGAAGAAGAAGGTGACAAACTAACGGAGCAGGAGTTATATGCACTTGTGTTCGTACTCATCATTGCAGGGCATGAAACCACAGTGAATCTGATTGGGAACGGCATGCTGGCGTTGCTGGAACATCCACAGCAAAAGCAGCTGCTTATGGATGATCCTGATCTGATTCAAGCAGCGGTTGAGGAAGTGCTGCGATTTAATGGACCAGCTGAAATAAGCAATGTACGCTGGGCTGAGGAAGATGTGGAATTTCAGGGAATACAAATTCGCCAAGGAGACATGATGCTTGTCGCGTTATCCTCAGCGAATCGGGATTCCAGTCAATATGAAGAACCCGATACGTTTGACATTACTCGCAAAGTCAATGACCACATTGCTTTTGGTAAAGGAATTCATTATTGTCTTGGCGCTCCACTTGCGAGACTTGAAGGCGAGATTGCGATCAACGCTTTACTTCAACGGTTGCCGGAGCTTCGGTTAAATACAGATCTGGAACTGCTGGAGTGGAGGCCAGGTATGATTATTCGGGGACTCAAAGCGTTTCCGGTCGCATACTAAATTCTGGACGTGCGATTGATTATCGGCCAACTTCTAAATGATGCCAGTTGAAAACAGCAGCTTATAAGATCCAGCAAGCATCCAAAAAAAGGCGGAGGGATTGAATCATGGGAAAACTAAAGGGTAAGGTTGCCATTGTAACGGGTGCAGGAGGAGGACTGGGCAGTTACATCGCCCTACGCCTGGCAGAAGAGGGTACATCATTAATGCTTACTGATATCAATGGCTCCTCATTAGAGGAAACCGCTGCACGTTGTGAACGTGCAGGGTTTTCGGTTCTTGCCAAGACTGCTGATTTGTCTAAGCCTAACCAGGTCAAATTACTGGTTGAAGATACGATCAAGGAATTCCATACCATCGACATTCTAGTCAATTTGGCAATTGCTATTCGGACACCACATTCCTTTCTGGAGCATGAATTGGACACACTTGATGAGAGCTACCAAACAGGACTTATATCCACTTGGCTCATGATGAAGGAAAGTTACCCGTATTTAAAACAAGGTGGAGGAAAGATCATTAATTTTGGCTCAGGAGCTGGATATGATGGGCTTGAGGGGTATGCCGCATATGCTGCCATTAAAGAAGGAATACGAGCGTTGTCGCGTGTTGTTGCCCGCGAATGGGGCAAAGACAACATCAATGTGAATGTCGTAAATCCTGGAGCCCTCACGGATGGGATTCGCGCACATCTGGATGCACTGCCTGAAGATCAGCGTGACCCGCAGCTGCTGGGGTTCAAGCCCACGGCAATCGGTCGGTATGGAGACCCTTATGAAGATATCGCTCCGGTCGTTGCTTTTCTGGCAAGTGAAGATGCCAGACATATAACGGGTCAAACCTTTTTTGTTGATGGAGGCTCAATTATTAACGCATAGAAACAGAAGCGATTTTGAAGAGCGATAATTAAATAAACAAGTTTATTAAGAACTGTAAYTAACTTAAAATTCAAGACACGCCCTGATTAATTTCAATAAAATCATCATACAAAACGACCGTTCCCTCAGTGTTCAAAAGAAGGACGGTCATTTGTTTTATTTATGGAAGGAAAATCAAATCATGATCTTATCCAAAACTTTCAATTCTACAGGTAGAGTAAGCAGATTTTGTGTCCCTTTGTGTACATGCAGCGCCGGATTAAAGGTTTCCGTTGGAACAATATCAGCAAATGTTTCAACGAAACACTCTAACGCAATTTGAGCTTCAAGACGCGCCAGAGGGGCTCCTAGACAAAAGTGAGGGCCTTTACCAAAGCTAAGATGCTTGTTACTGTTCTCTCGGTGTATATCAAACTTGTTTGGCTCCGGGAATTGCTCTGCATCATTATTCGCGGCTCCAAGCCATACAACAATGACATCACCTTTTTTCATAGGGATACCCAACACATCGCTATCCATGGTCAATACCCGATCTAGTGTGATGGGGAAGCGATAACGCAGCGTTTCTTCAATGGCATTGGAGATAAGGCTGCGATTGGAGATAATCTCCTGATAAATTCCTTGTTGTTCATACGCGAAAGTGTAAAACATGTTCCCAAGTAAATTGGTTGTTGTTTCATTGCCTGCAGCAAGCAGACCCAAACTGAAGGCTACCACTTCCTCATCTGTAAGTTGTGTCCCCTCATACGCTGCAAGAGTTAAATCAGAAATAATATCCTGTTCAGGATTTTGACGTTTTTCTTTCACAATGGGAAGCAAATAATCGTTGAACTCCCACTTCGCACGGTATTTTCTCTCGACTTGATCCGTAACGTTTTCTTCTGAGTTGGGGAAAAACAAAATATCGGACCAGTTCTTTATATACTGAAGATCTTGTCTTGGTGTGCCTAACAAATCAGAAATGACCGTGACAGGAAGAGGAACAGCAAGATCACGGATCATGTCGGGCTTGTTCACCTGCTTTATATTATCTATTAATTCTTTTGCAATGATCCTGATTTTCGGTTCCCACTCCTTTAGACTTCTTGGGGTAAATGCACTGGATACCAGCTTACGTATATCACGTTGAATTGGAGGATCGGTAGAATTGATATCTACACGTGTATTGACTGTTTTGGGAATAGGTGACACACTTCTTTTCCGTATGCTTGAGAACAGCTTGAAGTCACTAAGCACCATGTTCACGTCATCATAGCGAAATACGTTCCAGACGTTTTGCTGCTCATCATAATATATCGGATTATTAACAAGCATATCATGGTACCAATCATAGGGATTCCATAATTGTTCAGGAGTTTGTAACTTGGATATCTCATGAATGACGATAATACTATGTTTTGAGTTCATCTTTCCAACACCACCTCTGATTTTAATATGATAAACTTCGATGTAATATTCTGACTATCATATGCAATTAAACTTTATCACAAAAATGTATATAAATTCAAATAATACCCTTTTTAGCAATAATCAAACTTAACGATCCGGTTATCCAATGTTCACCATCTTTTAAATTGCGTTATCTGACCTTAAGAAAGAGTTATTTCAATCATTTTATCTCCAACGTAGTATAAATATGAAAGCTACAAGCTTGGGGGAAAAACCTTTTATTGAAGAATAGGAATCAATTTCTACCACTAGGTTCTTATGCAAACCTCAAGAGCTTATAGAATCTGTTGCTGAAGATAGAAGACGTTGTTAATGCTGGGAGGAAGGGATTTATGAGAAAGAGCCAGCTAAGTGATTTTCTCCAAAAACATATAACCTATGAAAAAGGGATGAGGAAGGGAAAGCCGTCCCCCTTGAATAAGAAGAATATAAAATATGGTCACCCTTTGAAATTACAAAACACATACTCGGAGAAAGAACTGCTAATACAAGAGGAAATCGAAAGTTATTATCAGAAGCCCGGGTTTTCACATCTTTTTAAACATGAGAAAATTTCTTTTTTTGTTAGCGAGCCAAGTTGTGGAGTCAGTCATCGCCATCCGTACATTGAACTGATGTATATTTATGCCGGCCACTGTACACAGGAGCTAAACGGGAACAGAATTGAATTTCATAAAGGGGACCTTTGCCTTTTAGATACAAGCGTTCTGCAACAATGTCTCATGGCATCCAAGGATTCGATCATTGTAAATTGTGCTTTATGGAGACCCTTGTTCGATCATCATTTTTTCGGTCGGTTTAACGTGGAGGACCCGCTTGCACATTTTTTCAAAAATGCATACTACAATTTACAATCATCGGAGCAGTTTATTGTGTTTCGTTCATCGGATGATCGTATCAAATGGTTCATTGAGAACGCACTCTGCGAATATTTTGACAAAACGTATTATACGGAAGAAAATGTTCAATACTATTTGCTTCTTTTGTTAGCCGAATTATCGTTACGTTATGAACGCAGCTCTCATTGGGGCGTCACCGATTCAAACACAGAAAATCAATTTCTAAAAGTCATTCGTCATGTTCAAAAGAACTATCGGCACATTACACTGGAAGAAGCAGCTCGGCATTTCAACTATAGTCCTAGTTACTTGGGACGGCGGATAAAGAGCGCGAGCGGGATGGCATTTCACCAGCTTGTTCAAAATGAGAGATTGGCAGAAGCCATTCATTTACTTGAAAGAACAGACATGTCTGTAGATGAAATTGTAAATGCTGTCGGTTACTCCAATATGACTTATTTCTATAAAATTTTCAGAGAAGCATATGGCATGTCGCCTAGGTGTTATCGACAAGAAAAAGGTATTTAGGTTAGGTAATATAGCAAATCAGGTTAGTGGATTTAGAGCATAACCTCCGTATAATAGCCTTATCCATTCTTGGAGACTATGGAATGATTCGACTAGAGGAGGAATTAGCTTGTATAACCCAAGAAAAGTTGTAGTGAGTTTGCTTACTACTGCATTGCTATTAGGAGGTACCTGGACAAGTCCATCCATAGCGAGAGCTGAGCAGCAGCCGAAATCGAAAAATTTGATTATCTTGATTGGCGACGGGATGGGGCTCAGTCAAGTTGCTGCTGCCAGAACCTATTTGAGGACACAATTCGATATTGAACATCTGAATATGGATAACTACTTCGTAGGTCAAGCAACAACTTACGCTGCCCATGGCCATGACGCAGATTCTGGAACAACAGTTTCCGGTGTCATTACAGATTCCTCTGCTGCGGCGACCGCTTTTGCAAGCGGTACCAAAACATATAATGCTGCTGTTGGGGTTACAAACGAAAATGTTGCTGTTCCTTTAGCGTCGATCATTGAAGCAGCAAAGCTAGCCGGTAAGGCAACGGGACTAGTAAGCACAACAAGATTAACACACGCTACTCCAGCAGCATTTGCCTCACACGTTCGCAATCGAACAAATGAAAATGCTATTGCTTCGCAGCTCTTGGAAAGTGGAGTCGATGTCATGCTTTCCGGTGGAAAAAGGCAATTCGTTTCAAAAAACGAGGGAGGGGAGCGGACCGACCGTAGTATCCTTTCTGATTTCGAGAAAAAAGGTTACAAGCTGGTCCAGAACCGTGAGGGCTTGTTAAATCTCGAAGCGACTCCAGATCAAAAGGTGCTGGGACTTTTCAGCGACTACTTTATGCCGTATGTACTCGATAGACAAAACGAACATCCATCTCTTGAAGAAATGACGAAAAAAACACTTGAACTGTTAGCTGCTGATAAAGAAGGATTCATTGTAATGATAGAAGGCGGGAGGATTGATATGGCAAGTCATGCAAATGACTTCCCAACAATGATTCAGGAGGTGCTTGAGTTTGACCGCGCTATTGGGGTTGCGATGGACTTTGCCAAAACAGATCAAAATACGTCTGTCATAGTGACTGCCGATCACGAGACCGGTGGACTGGCACTAGGTAGGGACTCCGTCTATGAAATGAACACCGACTTATGGGACTCGCAAACTCACTCTCATGAGTATTATTATACAGATTTCATTAAGCTCAAAAATCATCAGGAAATTCGTGAGATAGCGAGAAAAAACAATGGCATAACAAACTTAACCGATGAGGAGGCGGAATATATCCTTCATGGGAAGGAAAATTCAGAATATCTTGGTGCTATAGGTAGATATAATCGGGTCATTGCCAAACGGATGTCGATTTCTTGGTCCGGATATGGCCATACCGCGACAGACGTCGGGATTTGGGCATACGGTCCCATCGCTGATCTCGTAAAGGGACACATAGATAATACAGATATTGCGCAGGCGAGTTCCAATGTTCTGGGTATCAATTTAGATGCGGCGAATGCAAGCTTGCGTTCAAAGTACCTATATCCCGAGTTCATAATAAGTAAGGATGGCAAGGTGGTTTTTCCAGCGCGTGAATTAGCAGAGTTCTTCGGGGCAAACGTCCAATATAGCAAATCGACCAAAGTAGTAAGTCTACATTTGGACGGTAAACACGTTGATATTAATTTGAATAATTTAGCAATCGATACAGGTAAGGTACCCCTTTTATCGGATACTGCAGAAATGAAATCTGGCTTATTGTATCTAACGCTTGAAGTATTCGAGAAGTTAGTGGGACAAGATATGGAGTGGGATACTTTATCGGAGCGAATCGTGGTTAAATAAACAAACACATCGCGCGTAAATGCTTGGGTTATAAGAAAGTAGTTGAAATCAAGGTTGTTCCTCAAAAACAGCATCTTTTACTCACGGATAAATGGACGATGATAGAACTGATAGAAC
>NZ_JBFRFN010000023.1:0-93694 GCF_052114825.1 Paenibacillus sp. 2TAF8 | reverse complement strand
TGGCGGAGGGGTTCCACACGTACCCATCCCGAACACGACCGTTAAGCCCTCTAGCGCCGATGGTACTTGGACCGCAGGGTCCTGGGAGAGTAGGACGCCGCCAAGCAAAGAACCACTGCCGATGTAATTCGGTGGTGGTTTTTATTTTTATATTTACGAGTTAAACGAATATAAATGATGTAGCAGCCCAATAAATTGGGCTGCTTTTTTGTGGGTCATTCCTCTTGTTAAAAAAATAGTACGCACTTATCAAATAAAATTAGTACCAAGTACTAAGACTTAGTGCTATAATAGTAAAAAATCAAACGAGGTGATCTCAGCTATGAATCATCAATCTAAATCAACAATAACAGCCATGGGTACGTATGTACCGGATCGAATACTAAGCAATGCAGATTTGGAAAAATTGGTCGACACAAGCGATGAGTGGATTGTACAACGAACAGGGATGAGGGAACGCCGGATTGCCGCTCAGCATGAATTTGTATCGGATCTGGCCACAAAAGCTGTGGAGGATATGATACGTCGTTATGAGGTGAATATCACCGATGTGGATATGATTCTTTTTGCAACAAGTACGCCTGAGTATACATTCCCAAGTTCCGCTTCACGAGTACAGTCAAACTTGGGTATTCCACATACTGGAGTGCTTGATCTGAACGCGGCTTGTGCTGGCTTCACATACGGTATGCAACTGGCAGATAGTCTCGTAACCAGTGGGATGTATCGAAAGGTGCTTGTCATCGGAGCTGAGACGTTATCTAAAATAACGGATTATACAGACCGTACAACATGTGTGTTGTTTGGAGATGGAGCGGGTGCTTTTTTGGTAGAAGGTGCTTCCGGTCAGGGTGATTTTATGTCTATCGTTTCCGGGACACAAGGAGAAGGTGGCATGCATTTATACAAAAGCGGACTTTCTACAGAAATGAATGGCCAACCATTGAATGCCGAGGGACATCTGGTACAGAACGGTAGAGAGGTCTATAAGTGGGCTGTCCGCATGGTTCCGGAGCAATTAACGGAGCTTATTACCAAAGCTGAGATGTCACCTGAGCAGATCGATTGGTTTGTTCCGCATAGTGCCAACATGCGCATGATTGAAGCGATGTGTGAGCGAGGCCCTATTCCGCTAGAACGTACGTTAACAAGTGTGGAATATCGGGGGAATACCTCAGCGGCCTCTATTCCTCTGGCTTTGCAGATTGCGGTAGATGAAGGAAAGATACAACACGGGCAGAACGTTGCGCTATTTGGTTTTGGTGGTGGACTAACGTATTCAGGTCTAATTGTTCGATGGGGTGTACCGGATAAGGAGTAAATGTTCAAAGGTGTTATGATGAAATGCACCTCAGACACCAACTAATAAAGGAGGTAGAGTCAAGTAATCTGAGCTCTACCTCCTTTATTAATCTTCAATATTAAAATCGATCCAAATACCTGATACATCAGATACAAATCTAGTTTTTCAAAAAAACGATCCTGTAACGTTCCTCTGATCTACTGTCTTACGTAAAATAGGTATATACTCCGCATGATCTGCACCATCAAAAGCTATGATTATAAATGTGAATCGAGTACGTTTAAACATTTATAAGGGGAAATTATACTTTCAACATTTACAATGACTTTCAGAAGTATGAGTGTTTGTGCCGATATACCCAAAACGTTAAGGGGCTAATTCTGGTGCTTGGCGATGATGAGTACCTTGTTCGTAGCTGTAAGCCAGCTTGATCAGCGTGCCTTCGTCAAAGGCGCGGCCCAGGAATTCCATGCCTACAGGCAAGCCATCCGTTGTGAAACCAGCCGGTACGGTAATAGACGGGAAGCCGGAGAATGGGCTTAGACGATTGTTGGCACCAGAGGTTTGTCCTTTACCGATCACGCCAGCAGCTTGTGTTGATGTTGGATAGATGATTGCATCCAGGTGGTTATCCGCCATCACTTTTAGTAAGGAATCACGAGTGACTTGGGTACGTTTCAGGACAATATCTTTATACTCCGATGTTTCCAACGTATCACGCGCGTCGCGGGCTTTCATGGCTTGATCTTGGGTCTTATCAAACTGACCGGATGCGATGATCTCGGACAAGCTATGATAGGGGGCTTTGTCGCCCAGAGAATCCAGATAGTTATTCAATTGGAATTTGAATTCATAGCCGCTGAGGCTAGGATATTTATTGATCTCGGCAAAGTTCGGAATGGAGATTGGTACCGCAGTTGCGCCTAGGGATTTGAGTTCTTCAACAGCCGCGTTGATAACGTCAGCAACTGCTTGTTCCTCCGCTTTGGTGCTTGGGATGAGTTCAGGAGCTACACCGATCCGAGCACCTTTTAGTCCGTTTACATCCAGGAAGTCTGTGTAACTGGGAGGAATTTTTCCTACCGCGTAAGCAGTAGCAATATCCTTTTTGTCATAGCCAACGGTAGCATCCAGCATAATCGCCGCATCACTTACGGTACGAGCCATCGGTCCGCCAACATCTTGCGTCAGTGCGAGCGGAATGATGCCTTCACGACTGGACAGTCCGATGGTTGGGCGAATGCCTACAAGGCTGTTAAAGCTCGACGGTATGCGGATGGAGCCGCCCGTATCGGTACCCATACCTGCTGCAGCAAAGTTCGCAGCAATAGCCGCACCTGTTCCACCGCTGGATCCACCTGGATAATGATCTAGGGCATACGGATTCAACGTTTGTCCGCCAAGAGAGCTGGAAGTTGTGATGCCAAAAGCAAACTCATGCAGGTTGGTTTTGCCCAAAATAATGGCTCCCGCCGCTTTCAGTTTCTTTACTTGTTCTGCATCATGCGCCGGAATGGAGTCCTTCAGGCAGATACAGCCAGCCGTGGTTGGCATGTCTTTGGTATCAAAGTTATCCTTCACCAGAATGGGAATACCATGAAGCGGGCCGCGAGAGCCCTTAGCTGCGCGCTCTTCATCGAGTTGTTCTGCAATTTTAAGCGCATCCGGGTTCAAATTGAGTACAGCATTGATACTAACACCTTGGTCATCATATTTGGCGATACGATCGAGATATTGCAGCACCAGCTCTTTGGATGTCAGTTTACCTTGCTCCATAGCGGTCTGCATATCCATAATGGTGGCTTCTTCGAGCACAAATGGTTTTATGTAGGTATAAATACGATCTTTCAAAATAGCAACGTCGCTCGCTGTCAGTACAGCGTTCGGTAGGAAAAGGGAGTCCGTATAGCCTTTCATCAGCCCGGCGGCATTCAGCGCACCGACGGCACTGGCATACTCGAACTGCTTCGGCACATCCTTGAAGGATGCAGGAGCATTGTCCAACTTGAGCCATTGCTGCAAGGCAAGTGCAGCATCTTTGCGTGATATTGTCGCACCGGAGAGCTTGTCCATGGTAAAAGGTACACCTGCAAGAGTAGCGGCTTCTTCCATGGCCTGAACGAAGGTTGCGGCACTAACCGGCGCTTTCCCTGCAAGGGCGGCGGCGGTCGAGGTTTGGCTTGAAGGAGTTGCTGCGGCGGCGAAAGCCGAAGGTACAGCAGTTCCTCCCCACGTTGCGGCAACTACGGTTCCCGCGAGTAATAAGGCCCCGCCTTTTTTCAATACAGATCCATGATAAGTCATGCATCCACGCTCCCTTACTATGTCTTAAATGATGTGTTTGTTAGCATTCTGTTGTATATGCTTTTGCACATTTTATATTCATGTAAGGTAATCTTACAAACTTAGTATTTATTCAAAAAAACGCATACATATTGGTTTTGTGTGAATATATCTCACATTTTCTCTTTGATTCTTGGAAGTGTAGAGCAAATTTTTTTGTTGTGGATTTTAAAATATCGACATTACCTTACATGAACATGACGTATTCTTATTAAGTGATAAGTTGAATGTATTTGCAAAAAAAGGGGGCCGTTGAAACCCTCATCAAATATACACTTGCGAAAAACATGATCCCGGTTGAGATGATATAATGTAAAGATGGAAAGATAGACAGACAAATCGTTGTCTCAGATCATTAGCGTTTCGAAAGAAAGGAAGAGATACGAAGTGAAGACATTAGTACTCGCAGAGAAGCCCTCTGTAGCTCGGGAGATTGCCCGGGTGATGGGAGCACGTGATAAACATAAAAGTTACATGGAAGGTCCGAAGTATATTGTAACGTGGGCCCTTGGGCATTTGGTGGGGCTCGCTGAACCGGAGGATTATGACAAAAAATATGCTACTTGGGATCTGGAGGATCTGCCGATTTTGCCAGAGCGGACCAAGCTGAAGGTGCTCCGGGAGACTAACCACCAGTACAAAGCGGTGCAGCAACTAATGAAACGTCAAGATGTAGGCGAGCTTATTGTTGCAACCGATGCAGCACGTGAAGGAGAACTGCTGGCAAGATGGATTATGCAGATGGCACAGTGGAAAAAGCCTTTTAAACGATTGTGGATTTCATCTCAGACCGATAAAGCGATCAAGGACGGATTTGCTTCACTGAAGCCGGGCAGTCAGTTTGACCGCCTCTATGAATCTGCACGCTGTCGTGCAGAAGCGGACTGGATGATTGGCCTTAATGTGACACGTGCGTTAACCGTACGGTTCAATGCCCAATTATCCGCAGGGCGTGTACAGACCCCAACTCTGGGCATGATCATGGATCGTGAAAATGAAATTAACGGCTTCCGCTCGGAGGAATACGAAACGTTAACCGCGGACTTTGGAGATTTTCAGGCGGTATGGCGTGCATCTGGCGGGGATTCAAGAGTGTTCGACAAACAGGATATGCAACAATTGAAAGCGCGAGTAGAAGGACGTAAAGGTTCGATTGCCCAAGTGAAAAAAAGTGAAAAAGTCGAGCCGCATCCACTGGCCTATGACCTTACAGAACTTCAACGGGATGCGAACCGTAAACACGGTTTTTCCGCCAAACAGACCTCTAACGTATTACAGCGCCTATACGAGCAGCATAAGCTGGTTACCTATCCGCGGACAGATAGCCGTTATCTGACTTCCGATATGACGGGAACGTTAAAAGAGCGACTCGAGAGTGTAGCCGTAGGTCCTTATGCGTCACTGGCACGCCCTTTACTGCGCAAAAATCTGAATGTCACGAAACGGATCGTGGATGATAGCAAGGTCACAGATCACCATGCCATTATTCCAACCGAGCAGACGGTATTGCTGAATCAGCTGAGCCCGGAGGAACGTAAGCTCTATGATTTGATTGTTCGCCGTTTTATCAGTCTGTTCTATCCAGCAGCGAGGTATGATTCAGTAGCTGTTACGGTACAGGTAGGTAAGGATTCCTTCCATGTGAAAGGCACAACGGTCAAAGATAGTGGCTGGCGTGAAGTATACGGCGGGGATTACACGGATGATGAAGATGAGCGTTCGGATGATGCAGGTGACCATGAGCGTGCCTTGTTGCCAGACTTGCAACAGGGGCAGTCGGTGACACTGCAGCGCTGCCTCATCAAGAGTGGACGTACGATGCCGCCGAAGAGGTATACGGAAGCAGCATTGCTCTCCCAGATGGAAAAGCATGGACTGGGCACACCTGCGACACGTGCAGATATCATTGAGAAACTGGTCAGTTCGGATACGATTGATCGACAAGGCAACAGCCTGCATCCAACCGGCAAAGGCAAACAACTGATCGAGCTCGCTGCACCGCAGCTGCGTACACCGGAACTGACGGCTCGCTGGGAGGCTGAACTGGAGCGGATTGCACGTGGTCAGGGTAAACCGGGCCCGTTCTTGGATGGCATTCGTTCTATGGCAAAGGAGCTTGTATCCACTGTAAAAAGCAGCAAAGCCGAGTACAAGCCGCATAATGTAACCAACAGCCACTGTCCGGACTGTAATGCCAAATTGCTGGAGAAGAAAGGGAAACGCGGCAAGTTCCTTGTATGTCCTACGGAGGACTGTGGTTATCGCCGCTCCAATGAGAAGCGCTTGTCGAACCGTCGCTGTGCACAGTGTCACAAAAAAATGGAGATCAAGGAAGGCAAAGCTGGACTATATGTTCAGTGTCTGCCATGCGGAATTACCGAAACATTGGACAAGGACAAGCAGCATGTAAACAAACGTGAGCAGCAGAAGCTGGTGAAGCAATATGCGAAGCAGGAATCCATCGGTTCCAACTTGGGAGACTTGCTGAAGGCAGCCATGGAGAAGCAAGGGAAATAAGATTACAGCATGTATATTGTAAACTGTGAATTTCAAATTTTCGCATATACATGCGTCTCCTGTTAGTGGGCGAAAAGTTACAGTTACGTATAAAGTGCTGCATTCTTTGTAGCAGTCTGTGCTCGTGCTTGTTTTTTAAGAAGGCTTGACGACAAAGCGATTATGATACTCCCTAGGTGTGAAACCTGTATGCTTTCGAAATACCTTAATGAAATAACTCTGATCGTGAAAGTTTAGCAACGTATAAATCTCACTTAGTCGATAGTCTGAGAAAACGATAAGATTTTTAGCCTCTTCAATCCGTTGCCTTTGGATAAAAATGCGAAGCGCCTCTCCAGTCTCTTCCTTGAATTTGCGGGAAAGATAGGAGGGGCTTATTTGCAGTTGCTTGGACAATACGGACAGACTTAAATCATCGTATAAGTGATTGAATATATATTCCTGACATAACCGAATGTCTTTGGAAAAATGAGCCCGATGGACGTTGGCTACACGTTCGGTAAAATCACCAAGAATCTTATGCAGAATCGGGTGAATCGAATCAATCCTGGACAGCTTTTCAATTTGTTGGATATAAGTGTCGCTAAGCGTAAGAGCCGACTCCGAATACAATCCACCATCAATGGCAGCACGAGTTCCCAGTGTAATGGCTGCGATGATCAGATTTTTTTTGCTACGTAAACTGTCATGTTTGGATAAGGTACCGTAGACGCCATTCAGATCCATATGCTGTTTCAGGTACAACAGCATTTTAGGCTTGTCTCCTAGACGTACCTGATTAAACACCTGTTTCTCTGAAAGATAGGATTTGTGAAACAAGCTTCGTTCCCTCTGTTCCAGAAGAGACAGTTCGAGTATACCGTCCGTATAGCTTTTTGCTGTTGTTTGGTTGTCCTCCAGCACTTGATCCCGATCCAGAACTTCATGATGTATAAGGTAATGAGCCATAATCGCCCCACTTAGCAACGGATGCAGATCATCTGGTTCAGAGAAGGTTGTTTGGTAGAGATGTTGATCCCGTACAGCAAACGGACTGCTCTCCAGATACTGATGTGCGTTGGGCCAAAGAACGAGCAAACCTTGTCCTTCACTAGTGGAGACGGGGAGTAGGATCATTTTATCGGCTTGCTTAAGGTTCTGTTCATGGTGATGGTAATAGACAATCTGAATTTTTCGCTGTACAGGGATGGAAAGAAGCTGACTCAACAGCTCTTGGTTTAAAGCAGAATGAATGCTGGAACCTCGAATAAGGTAGAACACAGGAATGCGAGTAGCATCATATAGCGTTTGTACGAGCCATTGAAGCTTGTCTCCAGTTATCGTTGACATGGAGGATTCCATCTCCTTAATTCCATCTCCTTAATGATCATAATTAAATACCAATAATCACAAATAAGTACCATAAATATAAATGGGAACGCTTTATATTTCAATAAAGAGGTTGATTTGATCACTTATGTATAGAGCAGGAGGCAGACAAAATGTATCTGGTTATTGATATTGGTGGAACGTTTATCAAGTACGGTGTAATGAGCGAAAGTGGGGAACTGTTATCCAAAGGGAAACGTGGCATTGGGCGAAGCGGCCTTCAGGAACTAAGGGATGGACTCTACGCCATCGTAGATGCACAAGACATATCACAGATTCAGGGTATTGCTCTAAGCTGTCCAGGAACAATCGATGTGGAAACAGGAATGGTGTACCACGGCGGTTCTTTTCCATTTTTGCATGAGGTCAATTTAGCAAAACTTCTTGAAGACAGATATGCGATTCATGTATCCATTGAAAATGATGGGAAGTGTGCAGCGCTTGCTGAACTATGGCTCGGTAGTGTCAAGGATACCAAGCATTCCGTCGTTATGGTGCTGGGTAGCGGCATCGCGGGAGGAATCATCATGGATGGTAAGTTGCAGCGTGGCAAAAACTTGTCAGCTGGAGAGGTTAGTTATGTGATGAGCCGGATTGATCCGGTAACGAAGGAAGCGGCCTATTTTGGCTTGGAGAGCTCGGCTGTAGAGATGGTCAGACAGATTGGTGAGTTAAAAGGACTGGACAACCCTGCCGATGGTGAGGCAGTATTTGAATTTATTAATCAGCAAGATGCGGAGGCATGCGGTGTTTTTGACACCTTTTGCACACAGATTGCGGTTCAGATTATGAATCTGCAATACATTCTTGATCCTGAAGTGTTTGCCATTGGAGGAGGCATCAGTGCACAGCCTGTTGTGCTGGAGCGAATCAACTGGGCCATTGCTGAACTGAAGCGAATTAACCCTTTGCATAAGGCTAGCCCACAGATCACAGCCTGTACGTTTGGAAATGATGCTAACCTGTACGGAGCGTTATATCATTTTCTAAACAGCCGACGTAACAACTAGACACACATCTGAAAGCCTAAAATACAGGTGCCTCCTTCGTATAAGATGCTTCGTTTTCAGGCAACGTAAGCGGAGGAGGTGAGCCTGAGATGCCGCATAACAAACCGGAGAAACGCAATAATCAGCAGAACAAGGACAGTATTCGGGAAGAGAATATTGCAGTGAGCCCAGAGAAAGCAGCCAAACGGGTACCAAGTCTAAACGGTATTCCAAAACAGGAATCGTAGATTCAGCGTATATGTAAAAATAGTGCGGTTCTCCTCCCGCGTTGATCATCTGCCTGCCTTGGGATTATAATGGAGGTAGGGAGATGTCCCGGGACAGGGGGACCGCTAAACGCATATGCAGACAGGACTTATCGTATGGTTTATATTTATTAATGTTGTCGCATATCTAGTCATGTCTGATGACAAGAGACGTGCACAGCAGCGGCGAGATCGCACGCCTGAGCGAACGTTATTTTTGCTAGCTTTTATCGGTGGTGCACTAGGCGTCTGGATTGCGATGTATCGGAAAAGACATAAAACGAAACATTCCAGCTTTACGATTGGCATTCCATTGCTCGTATTTCTGAATGCAGTAATGTATGGTTACTTTTTTCAGTAATTGGATAGGGATGAATGAATTCGTTATGTAAAATGTTTCTTATCAAGTGGTTCATCTTAACCTGTGAAGGTTTAAGAAGTTACATGGTTCAGGCTCTGTAAGGGATTTAGATGTCAGACCGAGGCTTGCTTCGGGTTCTACATATATAAGGAAGGGACGGGATTTACATGTTATTTTCCAAAATCTTAGTAGCTTATGATGGGTCAAAAGCTTCAAATAAAGCACTCGATCGTGCAATCGAGTTTGCCAAGGCATCGCCGGGGGCTGTGCTCGATGTCATTCATGCATTTGATTTTCCGCGCGTATTTATTGGGGAAGGTCTGGCACCGCTGCCGCCTTCACTCAACAATGATTACTACAATCTGGCTGTGCAAACGACGGATGAAGCTAAAGAACGGATTCAAGCTGCGGGTGTAACAGCCAACGTGGATCTGATTCAAGGGGCTGCTGCTGAAGTGTTGCTGGACTATGCCAAAGAAAACGGCTCGGATATCATTATCATTGGTTCCCGCGGATTAGGCGGAATCCGTGAATTCGTGCTGGGCAGTGTCAGCCACAATGTAGTACAGCATGCGCAAATTCCTGTATTGATCGTGAAATGATTTTGAAATAAGAGGGAGGGTGTACTTGAACTCCTTTCCCGTGTGAACAAGCCGGCTGTCTTCGAGAAATTGAAGAGGGGTCGGCTTTCTTTTTTTTTGAAGCAACATGACAGGCCATTTCAAGAAAATTTGGGAGTTTGTTGAATAGTACTGTACTCATTCCCGAACATTAGATTTGTCAATATGTTAAATGTTCGTCTTTAAGTTGACATACGCTGTAGGGGATTGTTAGAATGTTAGATGTGTCGATCAGGTTAAAATAAGGTCGAGTAGGAACGAAAGTTGTATGATTGTGGAACATGGTAAACGAAGATATAGTGAATAGATATTTGCTCGTATAACGCCGGGAATAGGGCCCGGAAGTATCTACCCGGAAACCGTAAATTTCCGGACTACGAGGAGATACGGCTGAGAGTCGCATGTTTGAATGCGGACAGCAAGCCCCTTTTGGCATGCCCAAATGAGGGATACGTATTTCTTGTAGTCCGGTGTCCGGAGAAAATGTGATATTTTCGCGGGTAGCGGACTTTTTCGTTTTTTAAAATGCTCAGATGGGAGTGGGATGTATTCATGTCAGTGCAAGTTGCTGTAATTATGGGCAGTAAGTCAGATTGGGAAACGATGAAACATGCGTGCGAGGTGCTGGACGAGCTGGAAATTGGGTATGAAAAAAAGGTCGTCTCTGCACATCGTACACCGGATTTGATGTTTGAATATGCAGAACAGGCGATTGACCGCGGATTCAAGGTTATTATCGCAGGTGCAGGCGGAGCAGCACATCTTCCAGGTATGGTGGCAGCCAAAACGATGCTTCCCGTCATCGGTGTTCCGGTTCAATCCAAAGCATTGAACGGTCTCGATTCCTTGCTGTCCATTGTGCAGATGCCTGGCGGTATCCCGGTAGCAACGGTTGCGATTGGCAAAGCGGGTGCGACCAATGCAGGCTTGCTCGCCGCACAGATCATTGGTGCATTTGACCCAGAGGTGCAGCGCAGCTCCGAAGCCCGCAGAGAACGGATTAAACAAGCAGTACTGGAAAGCAGTGATGAGCTATGAGTAACGAGGCAACTAGACAGGATATAGGAACAGGGCAAGAACAGCCTGTTTTATTACCTGGACATACAACAATCGGTATTCTTGGCGGCGGACAGCTTGGACGGATGATGACACTGGCCGGAACGGCGATGGGGTATCGATTCGTGACTCTTGATCCAACACCAGATTCGCCTTGTGGTCAGATTGCGAAGCAGATTGAAGCTGGATACGATGATGTACAGGCAGCAAGAGAACTTGCAAGGCAATGCGATGTCATTACGTATGAGTTCGAAAATGTGGATGCAGAGGTGGCAGCATTACTTGAGCGTGAGTCCTCTGTACCGCAAGGCAGCACTCTTTTATATACAACACAGCATCGCCTGCGTGAGAAACGTGCGATTGAGGCGGCTGGTGTAAGGGTTGCTCCATACCGCGAGATAACGAGTCTGGATACGATGAGAGCTGCGGTGAGTGAACTCGGTGTTCCATGTGTACTGAAAACAGTGACTGGTGGATATGACGGCAAAGGTCAACGAGTGATTCGCGCAGTGGCGGATGCCGAAAAGGCGTACGAAGAGCTTGCATCGACAGGAGCGGAGCTGGTGCTGGAGCAATTCATCAAGTTTGAGTGCGAGATTTCGGTTATTGTTGCCCGCAGCACGAGTGGAGAGATCAAAACGTTCCCGCCTGCGGAGAACATTCATGTGAACAACATTTTGCATGCGTCGATCGTACCTGCGCGGGTGGCTACGAACATTCAGCTTGAAGCACAGAAGCTGGCAGCGGCGGTTGCTGAATCGATGGAAGCTGTAGGACTGCTGGCGGTGGAATTGTTCGTAGCTGCTGACGGAAGATTGTATGTGAACGAGCTGGCTCCAAGACCGCATAATTCCGGACACTACACAATGGAAGCTTGCGCTACATCACAGTTTGAGCAGCATATTCGTGCCATCTGCGGATTGCCGCTAGGGGATACAACGTTGTTAAGTCCCGTCGTTATGGTCAATGTGCTTGGTGAGCATCTGGAAGGAATCATCGCAAGAACAGGACAACCTGATGAAGAGGCGATGGAACTGGGTGTTATCCCTAAGCTTCATATATATGGCAAGAGCGAAGCGAAGACAGGACGTAAAATGGGGCATGTGAATCTGCTCTGTCAGGATGTCCAAGAAGGATTGCAATGGATTGAACAAACTAATCTATGGAGGCATACAAATTCATGATTGAACGTTATAGCAGACCCGAAATGAGAGCCATCTGGACGGAAGAGAATAAATTCCAATCGTGGCTGGAAGTTGAAATTTGCGCATGCGAGGCATGGGCTGAGCTTGGAGTTATTCCGAAGGAAGAAGCAGCTTTGCTCCGCCAGAACGCTTCTTTTGATATTGATCGTATCTATGAGATTGAAAAGGAAACACGTCATGACGTTATTGCGTTCACACGTACAGTATCCGAGAGCCTGGGTGCAGAGCGGAAATGGGTTCACTACGGCCTGACTTCCACGGACGTGGTAGATACGGCACTGGGATATGTACTGCGTCAAGCAAACGAAATTTTGGAAAAAGACATCATTAATTTCATTGAAATTTTGCGTGAAAAAGCACTGACTTACCAGCATACGCCAATGATGGGACGTACACATGGTGTACATGCGGAGCCAACAACTTTCGGATTAAAAATGGCGTTGTGGCATGAAGAGATGAAGCGTAACCTGGAGCGTTTCCGCCATGCAGCGGATGGCGTACAGTTCGGTAAAATCTCCGGTGCGGTAGGAACCTATGCGAACATCGATCCATTTGTTGAAGAGTTTGTCTGTGAGAAGCTGGGTACGAAACCTGCGCCAATATCTACGCAAACATTGCAACGTGACCGCCACGCCGAGTACATGGCTACGCTGGCACTGATCGCAACTTCTCTGGACAAGTTCGCTACAGAAGTACGTGCACTGCAGAAGAGTGAGTTCCGTGAAGTGGAAGAAGCGTTTGCCAAAGGTCAAAAAGGATCTTCCGCAATGCCGCACAAGCGCAACCCGATTGGCAGTGAAAACATCTCTGGTCTGTCCCGCGTCATCCGCGGACACATGGTATCTGCATACGAGAACGTAACATTGTGGCATGAGCGTGACATCTCGCACTCTTCCGTCGAACGTGTCATTCTGCCGGATGCAACGATGTTGCTGAACTACATGTTGAACCGTTTCGGTAACATTGTGAAGAACCTGACTGTGTTCCCAGAAAACATGAAACGCAACATGGAACGTACCTTCGGCGTACCATTCTCCGGTCGTGTTATGACGAAACTGATCGACAAAGGCTTCAGCCGCGAGCAAGCGTACGATACCGTTCAACCGCGTGCAATGCAAGCATGGGAAGAACAACGTCAATTCCAGGATATCGTGAAATCTACACCGGAAATTACGGCTGTGCTGAACGAAGAGGAAATTGCAGATGCATTTAACCCGTCCTGGCACC
Organism: Paenibacillus sp. 2TAF8; assembly: GCF_052114825.1. Classification (NCBI taxonomy): domain Bacteria; kingdom Bacillati; phylum Bacillota; class Bacilli; order Caryophanales; family Paenibacillaceae; genus Paenibacillus; species Paenibacillus sp. 2TAF8. The sequence continues at coordinate 80,439 of NZ_JBFRFN010000023.1, read as the reverse complement.
TGAAACACGTAGATACAATTTTCAAAAAACTTGGCTTGAACGACTAATATATATCCCAACAAGGCTAGAGAAAGGAATGGTGGGCTAGCAGGGAACGCAGAGGACAGATATACCCCCACTAAAAGTATAGGTTGATTATGTGTTCACGCTGGAACGGAGAAGGCAGAAAAAACCTGAAGAAGCGAAGCTACAAGCTTTCTGAAAGAAAGCTGCATCGGAAGCATAGGCTACGCCTTTATCACCGAATTTTCCCCTTATACAATTGGATCAGAAAAATTTGGGGATAACAGCGATCGGAAGGTTCTTCTGCATTCGGAGTGGCCCCGCGTGATGAGGGGAATTGGACGTATATTTTACATCTCCTGAAAGAAGGTGACCCCATGGCACTGTCCACGGCGGCAGATCTTGTTAAAGCACCTCTGTTATACAAAGGAAAAGTACGTGAGTTGTATGATCTGGGTGAGCATTTCCTTATTGTGGTAACAGATCGGATCTCGGCATTTGATTATGTGCTGGACCCGGCGGTTCCTGAGAAAGGAAATGTACTCAATCAACTCAGCAGCTTCTGGTTTGAACTGACAGGTAGCATGATGGAAAACCACGTGGTTCATACCGATGTGAATCAGCTGGGCGATCTGGTCACAGAACCTGAATTGCTCAAAAACCGCATCATGGTTACACGCAAAGCAGAGCGTATCGATATCGAATGTGTAGTACGTGGATACATCACGGGTGGCGGCTGGAGACAGTACGAGACAACCGGAGAGGTGAATGGAATCAAACTGCCAGAAGGTCTGCGCAAGAACGCCAAGCTTGAAGTCCCAATCTTCACACCGGCCGCCAAAAATGATGTTGGTCATGACGAGGACATTCCGATGGAGCGTATGAAAGAACTTGTCGGAGACGCCCTTGCTATCGAGCTTCAAGAGAAAAGCCTGCGCCTGTATGAGTTCGCTCGTGATTACTGCGATCAGCGCGGCATCATCCTGGCAGACTGCAAATTCGAGTTTGGCATCGTGGACGGCAAGGTGATCCTGATTGATGAAATCTTCACCCCGGATGCTTCCCGCTTCTGGGCAAAAGAAAACTATGCACTCGACATCGAGATCGACAGCATGGATAAAGAACCTGTTCGTACCTATCTTGCAGGCACCGATTGGGACAAGAACAGCAAGCCCGATCCACTTCCACAAGAGGTTGTAGAAGCGACAACGGCAAGATACGTCGATATTTATAAACGTTTAACGAAATAATAAGTGTAAGAGACGTTTGAGCGCGGGCTACGGGAAAGTTTGAGTAAGAGACGTTTGAGCGCGGGCTACGGGAAAGTTTGGCTTTCGATCGCTGTTGCCCCCGGAATGTTTGGATTCGTAACCTTTTTTCAAAAGGACACATTCCGGTTGCAAAGGCGAACGCTCCGCTTCTCCAGCTCAAATCTTTCCCTCCGCCAGTGTTCAAACTGGTGGATGAGGTAATTAAGGCAGGCTTCACTAGGTATGAAGCCTGTAAAGATACGAACTGAAAGACTGAAAATCAATGTTACTCGAATTACTTGAAGACCTGTCAACGCACGCGATTGCTACGGTTAGGTTTAAGTTTTACAATTGCCAACCTTGCAACGTAAAGGGTATAGGCCTTTAAAAAATATTGCCGYAGGATCAAGCGGAGCGGTGGAATGGTTCACGAAGGAGCGGAGCGTCCGCCTTTGTTCCCGGGTTTTGACCGCWGCGCGGGCCAAAACGAATCAGAAAAACCGGGGAACAACCAGCGGCCGGAGGAAYCAKCCACACCRAAGCRATCACCCCAAGGCCAAGCATTCACTTTTTTAACAGCATAAAGCATTTATCCCGTTCATTACTGAGGAGGAACATACAGATCATGATCAAAGCAACCGTATATGTCACTATTAAACAAAGCGTACTCGACCCGCAAGGCGTAGCTGTTCAAGGAGCCCTGCATTCCATGGGATTCAACGAAGTGGAAAGTGTACGGATCGGTAAAGTCATGGAACTGAATCTGGATACAACAGATCGTGTGGAAGCGGAAAAACGATTGAAAGTGATGTGTGAGAAGTTGCTCGCCAACACCGTTGTTGAAGATTACCGCTACGAATTGGAGGGTTAATCTCATGAAATTTGCAGTTCTTGTGTTCCCTGGCTCCAACTGCGACATCGACTGTTACAAGGCGGTAGAAGATGCGATTGGACAAGAAGTTGATTATGTATGGCATACAGCGACGGATCTGTCTGCATATGATTGTATTCTGGTTCCTGGTGGTTTCTCGTACGGAGACTACCTGCGTTGCGGAGCAATTTCCCGTTTCGCACCGGTAATGAACGAAGTGGCTAAAGCTGCAGAGCAAGGCAAGTATGTACTGGGCATCTGTAACGGATTCCAGATCCTGACGGAAGCAGGTCTGCTCCCGGGAGCATTGATCCGCAACACGTCCCTGAAATTCCGTTGTCATGACACGGTACTAAAAGTGGCTAACGCAGACACACCATTCACCCGTGACTACGAACCGGGCGAAGAGATTGTCATTCCGATCGCTCATGGTGAAGGAAACTATTACTGTGACGAAGAAACACTGGCAAGTTTGCAAGCGAACAATCAGATTGTTTTCACATATGGCAATAACCCGAATGGTTCCCTGGGTGATATCGCAGGGGTTTGCAACGAGGCGGGTAACGTCGTCGGCATGATGCCGCATCCAGAGCGTGCAGTGGATTCACTGTTTGGCTCGGAAGACGGCAAACGGATGTTCACATCAATTTTGAAAGCATGGAGGGATCGGCATGACGCAGCAGCTATCCGCTAAGGAGCCAACAGCAGAACAGGTCGCAGAACATAAACTTTACGCACAGATGGGCGTGTCTGACAGCGAGTATGAGCTGATCTGTGAGTTCATGGGCCGCAAGCCAAACTACACGGAAATCGGTGTATTCAGCGTCATGTGGTCTGAGCACTGCGCATACAAAAACTCCAAGCCACTCTTGCGTCGTTTCCCGACAAGTGGTCCGCGTGTCCTGATGGGACCGGGTGAAGGTGCCGGAATCGTGGATATCGGAGACAACCAGGCCGTTGTTTTCAAAATTGAAAGCCATAACCATCCTTCCGCGGTAGAACCTTATCAAGGGGCGGCAACAGGTGTGGGCGGCATTATCCGTGATATTTTCTCCATGGGTGCAAGACCCGTAGCGCTGCTCAACTCCCTTCGTTTCGGTAAGCTGGAGAGCGATCGCGTAAAATATCTGTTCGAGCATGTTGTAGCAGGTATTGCGGGATACGGTAACTGTATCGGGATTCCGACCGTTGCAGGTGAAGTGATGTTTGATGAGAGTTACGAAGGCAATCCGCTCGTTAATGCAATGTGCGTGGGTCTGATTGATCATGACAAAATCCAGCGCGGTGTAGCCAAAGGTGTAGGTAACCCGGTGTATTATGTGGGCCCACCAACGGGTCGTGACGGTATCCACGGTGCAACGTTTGCTTCCGTTGAGCTGACCGAAGAATCCGAGTCCCAGCGTACTGCCGTTCAGGTCGGTGACCCGTTCATGGAGAAGCTGGTTATGGAGTCCTGTCTGGAATTGATCGACACGGGCATCGTGCTCGGTATTCAAGATATGGGTGCGGCTGGTCTGACATGCTCCAGTGCGGAGATGGCAAGTAAAGCAGGTAACGGTCTGGAGTTGTATCTGGATCAGGTGCCACAGCGTGAAGAAGGCATGACGCCGTACGAGATGATGTTGTCTGAGTCTCAGGAGCGGATGCTGTTTGTCGTTGAGCCGAAGGATGAGGCGCAGGCGATGGAAATCTTTGAGCGTTGGGGTGTTATCTGTGCCAAAGTTGGTAAAGTTACAGACGATGGTCGTCTGAAACTGATTCACCACGGTGAAGTTGTTGGTGATATGCCGGTAACCGCTTTGGTTGACGAGTGTCCTGTATATGACAAGCCGTCTTCTGTACCCGCTTATTATGAAGCGAGTGCTTCCATCGACACGCTTCGTTATGACGAGGTGTCGGATCTCGGCGGTGCATTGAAACAAGTGCTTGCTTCCCCGACGGTGGCGAGCAAAAAATGGGTGTATGATCAATACGACTACATGGTGCGTACAAGCACAGCCGTTCGTCCAGGTTCGGATGCAGCAGTGGTGACGATTCGTGGCACGCGCAAAGGTCTTGCGATGACGACGGACTGTAACGGTCGCTACGTTTACCTTGATCCTGAGGTGGGTGGACGTATTGCGGTGAGTGAGGCAGCGCGTAATATCGTATGTTCCGGTGCGGAGCCGCTGGCAATCACGGACAACTTGAACTTCGGTAACCCGGAGAAACCGGATATTTTCTGGCAGATGGAAAAAGCTGTGGACGGTATGGCAGAAGCTTGCCGCGTGCTGGATACACCGGTCATCGGTGGTAACGTGAGTTTGTACAATGAAAACGCCAAAGGCTCCATCTATCCAACGCCAGTCGTCGGTATGGTAGGTCTCGTTCATGATACGGATCATATCACGACACAGGCATTCAAATCCGAAGGTGATGTCATCATCCTCCTCGGTGAAACCAAAGCAGAACTCGGCGGCAGCGAGCTGCAATACGCCGTACACGGCGTGACCGAAGGCCGTCCGCCGGAGCTTGACCTGAACACGGAGAAGGCATTGCTCAGCACCGTGCTGGAAGCTATCCAATCCGGACTTGTTCGCTCCGCGCATGACTTGTCCGAAGGTGGTCTGGCCGTTGCACTGGCAGAGTCCTGCATTAGCGGTAACGTAGGCGCACAAGTGAATGTAGAGACTGCTCTGCGTGCGGACCATGCTCTGTTCAGCGAGAGCCAATCCCGTATTCTGCTGTCGGCTTCGCCGKAGCAAGCGGGCAAGCTGGAAGCTTTTGTACGTGAACGCGGAGTGCCAGCAGCTGTGATTGGACGTGTTGAAGGAAGCAACCTGACGATTGAATTGAACGGAACATCAGCCGTGAACGAACCTGTAGGAGGTTTGGCTAAGGTCTGGGAGGATGCGATTCCATGTCTCATGAACTGATGACGGAACCGTTGTGGACAGGTGATTATTATAACGAAGGGTCCGGCAAAGAAGGACTCGACAAATTAAAGGAAGAATGCGGCGTATTCGGGGTGTATCGTCACCCTGATGCGGCTTCCCTTTCCTACTACGGTCTGCATGCACTGCAGCATCGCGGGGAAGAAAGTGCAGGTATGTGTGTAAGCGACGGCACACAATTTAACTATCATCGTGGCATGGGCTTGGTGAAAGAGGTCTTCACCAAAGACCTGATGCAGACACTTACAGGTGATATTTCGATTGGTCATGTACGTTATTCCACGAGTGGAGATAGCAAGCTGACAAATGCACAGCCGCTCGTATTCAAATATCGCGATGGCGATCTGGCCGTTGCAACGAACGGTAACATTGTAAATGCACCAACGATCCGGCGTGAGCTAGAACAGAGCGGTTCTATTTTCCAGACGACAAGCGACACTGAAGTTATTGCTCACTTGATTGCAAGATCTTCTAAAGGGCTGGTAGAGGCGGCAAAAGACGCATTCCAGCGTATTGTCGGTGGTTATGCCTTTCTGATCATGACCAATGATAAGCTGTTGGTTGCTTCTGACCCGCATGGACTTCGTCCTCTGACGATGGGTAAGCTTGGGGACGCGTACCTGTTTGCTTCTGAAACTTGTGCACTTGAAACCATCGGGGCTGAGCTGATCCGTGATATTGAGCCAGGGGAACTGCTTGTGCTGGATGCAGACGGATTGCATGAAGATCGTTTTGATAATCATAAACACCGCAAGGCACTCTGTGCGATGGAATATATATATTTTGCTCGTCCTGATAGTGATATGAATGGTGCAAATCAGCATGCTGCTCGTAAACGCATGGGGAGCCGGATGGCCATTGAGGCGTTTGTGGATGCGGACTTGGTTACGGGGGTACCAGATTCCAGCATCTCGGCGGCGATTGGATACGCTGAACAGACAGGTATTCCATATGAGATGGGCATGATCAAAAATAAATACACCGGACGTACATTTATCCAGCCAAGCCAGGAACTGCGTGAGCAGGGCGTGAAGATGAAGCTCAGCGCCGTGCGCCGTGTCGTGGAAGGTAAACGTGTAGTGATGATCGATGACTCGATCGTACGTGGGACAACATCCCGCCGGATTGTAAATATGCTGCGTGACGCAGGGGCAACGGAAGTGCATGTGCGGATTACTTCACCGCCGTTCAAGAACCCGTGCTTCTACGGTATTGATACACCAGACAGCCGCGAGCTTATCGCATCTGCTCTGTCCGTGGAAGAGATTTGCCGTGAGATCAATGCAGATTCTCTGGCGTTCCTCAGCCCGGATGGACTTATTTCATCCATTCAAGGTGATAATCAGGACGACTACAAGGGCGGGCTGTGTCTCGCATGTTTTGATAATGATTATCCGACTCGCCTCGACTTCGACGGCGAGGAGAAATTTGGCTGTAGCTGTTAGGAGGTCAGACTTATGGGAAGAAAAAGCTATAATGAGGGCGATGTTTTTCTGATTCCAATGCATGATGGACGGTTTGCCGTGTGTCAGGTGATATGTGCACTGAGAGACCGCTTCAAAAAGGCATTTTCATTCGGCGTGATGAGCATTCAGCGTGACGAAACTGTAAGTTTGGAAGACGGCGAATTCCTTGTCTATTCTTATGGTAAACGTAAGAGCAGCGTGATCTTCACGTCACCCAAGTTGCTGAAAGATGGCACATGGAGCATTGTTGGTAACATCCCGCTGACTCCGGCGAAAAAAGAATTGCAAGTATTCCAGTGCGCCGGTGGGGTATACAACGGTGATGAATTCATTCGAATGGTTCCACCAGAAGAGTACAGTCAGTACATTACAATGGGCGTAGCTGGATTTGAATTGGTACAGATTCATCTTTTGGAGATGAGTAACAATAAATGAGTTAGACTTTTCATTTACACAAAAGTTTATATTGCTCAATTTATATAAGATACGAAGGGTGTGAGGGTTGTGTCCGAAGCATATAAAAAGGCCGGCGTCGATATCGCGGCAGGGAATGAAGCGGTTGAACGGATGAAAAAACACGTAAAGCGTACCTTCCGTCCCGAAGTTATGACCGATCTGGGTGGATTCGGTGCCCTGTTTGGATTGAACAAGGACAAATATGATGAGCCGGTACTGGTTTCCGGTACAGATGGCGTGGGAACCAAGCTGAAGATTGCCTTTGCCATGGATCGTCATGACACGATCGGTATCGATGCAGTAGCGATGTGTGTCAATGATATCGTTGTTCAAGGAGCAGAGCCGCTTTTCTTCTTGGACTACCTCGCTTGCGATAAGGTTATCCCTGAGAAGATTGAAGCGATCGTTGCGGGTATCGCGGAAGGCTGTCATCAGTCCGGCTGTGCGCTAATCGGCGGTGAAACGGCTGAGATGCCGGGCATGTACAGTGAAGGCGAGTATGATATCGCAGGATTCACCGTAGGTATTGTGGACAAAGCAAAAATCATCAACGGCACAACCATCGCACCTGGAGACACGGTGATCGGTCTCGCTTCCAGCGGTGTGCATAGTAACGGATTCTCTCTTGTTCGCAGATTGCTGCTTGAAGAAGCTGGCTTGGATCTGCACTCCGAAGTGGCAGAGCTGGGTGGCAAACTGGGCGATGCCTTGCTTGAGCCGACGAAAATTTATGTAAAACCGCTGTTGTCCCTGCTGGAAAGTGTCAACGTAAAAGGGATGGCACACATCACGGGCGGTGGATTTATTGAGAATATCCCACGTATGCTGCCAAGTAAAGTGAATGTAGATATCGATTATGGCTCATGGCCGATCCTGCCAATCTTTAACCTTTTACAGCAAAAAGGCGATGTATCCAACCGTGATATGTTCACAACGTTTAACATGGGTATCGGACTTGTGTTGGTTGTGAACGAAGCAGATGCAGCCAAAGCACTGGAGCAATTGAAAGCTTCCGGTGAAGAAGCATACATCATTGGCCGTGTGACTGAAGGAGATGCGCGAGTAACCTTCACGGGAGCGGATGTTTAATGACGAACTACCGTATTGCTGTATTTGCCTCAGGGACAGGAAGTAACTTTCAGTCTCTGGTGGATGCAGCACGGAATGGCGCTTTGGGTGCCTCGGTGGAACTGCTCGTTTGTGATAAACCTGCTGCACGTGTTGTGCAGCGAGCACAGGATGCAGGGGTAGACTGCCATCTGTTTACGCCCAAAGCGTATGATTCGCGTGAAGCATACGAGGCAGAGATTATTGAGGTGCTGGAAGCGAAACAGATTGATCTGGTTGTGCTGGCAGGTTATATGAGACTGCTGACCTCCGTGATGGTAGAGCGTTACGCGGGTCGACTGATCAACATTCATCCATCGCTACTCCCGGCATTTGCTGGTAAGGATGCGATTGGACAAGCACTTGATTATGGTGTGAAAGTGACGGGTGTAACCGTTCATTTTGTTGACGGAGGCATGGATACAGGGCCGATCATTGCCCAGCATCCTGTGCCAGTTCAGCCGGAAGATACAGCGGATACGATTAGCAAAGCTATTCATGCAGCCGAACAGCAGTTGTACCCTGAAGTGGTATCCTGGTTCGCGCAAGGTCTGGTCCAACTAAACGGACGTCATGTCACCGTAAACAAACCGGTTTGATATAAGTTGCCCCTTTTTACACGTTAACGGAGAGGACAGAGAAAACCTGGAAAAGCGAAGCGCTCGCCTAAAAGCTTTCTGCAAGAAAGCTGCATCGGAAGCATAAGCTTATCACCGGATTTTCCCCTTGAAAAAAGGGAATCAAAAAATCTGGGGATAACCGCTACTCTCAAGGTTGTTCTGTCATCGGAGTGTTCCGTGTAAACACTATGGTTCAACTTATATAACAGAAGTCGAAAATTGGTACGCATTTTGTGATATTTCTCGGGAAATAAATCGGCTGTGTTTCGTCAGGAAACGCGAAGCTTATGGGATAATAAAGGAGGAGCATATTGTGAGTATCAAAAGAGCGCTGGTCAGCGTATCGGATAAAACAGGCATCGTGGACTTTTGCCGCGAGCTGTCGCAAATGGGTGTGGAGATTATTTCGACAGGAGGTACAAGCAGCCTGTTGTCGAAGGAAGGCGTACCTGTCATCGGAATTTCGGACGTAACCGGGTTCCCGGAAATTATGGACGGACGTGTCAAAACGTTACATCCGGCAGTTCACAGCGGCTTGCTTGCTGTTCGTGATAACGAAGAGCATACACGCCAAATGCAGGAGCTTGGTCTGGGTTATATCGATCTGGTTGTTGTAAACCTGTATCCTTTCCAGGAAACCATCGCTAAACCGGATGTAGCCTATGAAGATGCGATTGAGAACATCGATATCGGTGGTCCAACGATGCTTCGCTCTGCGGCTAAAAACCATGCTTTTGTTAGCGTTGTTGTGGATGCGGCCGACTACAGCCAAGTGCTGGAGGAAGTTCGCAGCGGTGGGGATACCACGCTGGAAACACGCAAACGGCTTGCGGCAAAAGTGTTCCGCCATACGGCGGCTTACGATGCACTCATCTCCGATTACCTGTCCAACGTTAATGGCGATCCACTACCAGAGCGCCTGACGGTTACTTACGAAAAGCTCCAGGATCTACGCTACGGCGAAAATCCACACCAACAAGCGGCATTCTACCGCAAACCGCTGGCTGCACAAGATACATTGACTACAGCCGAGCAATTGCACGGTAAGGAGTTGTCCTACAACAACATCAATGATGCCAACGCAGCTCTGCAGATCGTCAAAGAGTTCGAAGAGCCAGCAGTCGTTGCCGTGAAACATATGAATCCTTGCGGCGTAGGGATTGGCGAAAGCATCTATGAAGCCTATAGCAAAGCCTATGCAGCTGACCCAACATCGATTTTTGGCGGTATTGTGGCCGCAAACCGCATTATCGACAGCGATACGGCGAACAAGCTGAGCGAGATTTTCCTGGAAATCGTACTCGCACCTGATTTTACCCAAGAAGCTCTGGATATCCTGACGAAAAAGAAAAACATTCGTTTGCTCAAAACGGGTGAACTGAATGCAGCTCGCAACCGTGAAAGCCAATTCGTGGTGACATCGATTGACGGCGGCATGATCGTTCAACAATCGGACGTACATTCCATTGAAGCGAGCGAGCTCAACGTGGTTACAGATCGTGCACCTTCCGAAGAAGAAATGAAACAGCTATTGTTTGGCTGGAAAGTGGTTAAACACGTGAAATCCAACGCGATCGTACTTGCTTCGAATGACATGACGGTAGGTGTAGGTGCAGGGCAAATGAACCGTGTCGGTGCGGCCAAAATTGCAATTGAGCAAGCTGGCGAGCAGGCAAAAGGTGCTATTCTTGCTTCCGATGCATTCTTCCCGATGGGTGATACACTTGAGTTGGCAGCAAAAGCTGGTATTACAGCAGTCATTCAACCAGGCGGCTCGATCAAAGACGAAGAGTCCATCAAAGTAGCCAATGAATACGGCATCGCAATGGTATTCACAGGCGTACGTCATTTTAAACACTAGGACGAGTGATAAGCAGATTGGAGAGTTAAGGTTAGAACGGAAGCATTAAAGTACTCTCTCATCAAAAAAGGGGCAAGTGTTATAAAGGGGTGTCACCTGTCATGCTGATGACGTATGGGGCACTCCTTTTTTCAGGAAATAGAGCAATTAAAAATAGATCACTTAATGTGTTTAAAGATTAGGAACATTACAATCCAGTAAAGCGTGGAGGGGAACAGACGAATGGATATTTTGGTAGTCGGCGGCGGCGGCCGCGAACATGCAATTATCTGGGCACTGGCAAAAAGTCCAAAGGCAGGTAAGATTCATTGTGCACCCGGGAATGCGGGTATTGCACAGTTAGCAGAGTGTCACCCGATTGCGGTGCATGAATTCGATAAACTCAAAGCACTGGCTGTTGAGCTGAAAGTAGACCTCGTCGTTATTGGACCGGATGATCCACTGGCAGACGGCATTGTAGATGCATTTGACTCGACAGGTCTTCCGGTCTTCGGTCCGCGCCGGAATGCGGCGGAGATCGAAGGCAGTAAAACGTTCATGAAAGACCTGCTGCACAAATACAACATCCCTACTGCTGCATATGAGAAGTTCGACAACTACGAGCAGGCTCAGGCATATCTGAACGAGCAAGTGATCCCTGTTGTCATTAAAGCGGATGGACTTGCTGCAGGTAAAGGGGTTACTGTTGCATACTCTCGTGACGAGGCGAATCAGGCACTTCGCAGCATTATGGTCGATAAAGTATTTGGTGAAGCTGGAGCCAAAGTGATTATTGAAGAATTCCTCGCTGGACAGGAAATGTCGATTCTGGCCTTTGTTGACGGTGAGACGGTTCGTCCAATGGCAGCTGCGCAGGATCATAAACCCGTGTTCGACAATGATCAGGGACCAAATACGGGCGGTATGGGTACATATTCTCCGCTTCCGCACATTCCGGCCTCCATTATCGAAGAAGCGGTTGAAACCATCATCAAACCAACAGCCAAGGCGATGGTAGCTGAAGGCCGTCCATTCCGTGGGGTACTGTTCGCAGGTCTGATGATTTCCCCGGATGGCAAACCCAAAACGATTGAGTTCAACGCACGCTTTGGAGATCCAGAGACCCAAGTGGTGCTGCCACGTCTGAAAACGGACCTACTCGACATTTTCTGGGCAACCGTTCACGGAAAGCTGGCTGATCTGGAGATTGAGTGGAGCGATGAGGCTGCGGTATGTGTTGTGCTTGCTTCAGGCGGATATCCCGGCCCTTATGCCAAAGGTGTTGTGATTGAAGGACTGGATCAAGCCCGAGAGGCTGTTGTGTTCCATGCGGGAACAGCGCGTAATGAAGCTGGAGACTGGGTGACAAACGGCGGACGTATTCTAGGTGTTGTAGGCCTAGGCGCTGACATTGCAGAAGCAAGAACCAAAGCATATGCACAAGCAGAGTTCATTCAATTTGAAGGCAAACATCAACGTACCGACATTGCAGCCAAAGCTTTGGTGTAAACAAGCCATGTGAGGCATTCAAGCAATAAGTTGATTAGATTAAGCAAAATAAAGTGAAGTTGAATTTCAATCAACTTTGTTGAATGGATCAGGAATAGAGCACGTTTGCGCTGATAAAGCCAGCCCGTAGGAGGGGTACCAGAAGGTATTTGCATCCTGCGGGCTTTTAATGCGTATTACATATATCATGTGTAAAAATGACAGTTACAATGCTTTACATATCTGCTTGAATGCAATACTTTAGCCACTATGCTGGTGAGTCTCTGAATCTGTTTAATGCCTGAATGGAACGGGTAGTATTTCAATAAATTGCACTATTATATAACAAGAGGACTGAAGCAAGCCCGAAGAACCGTTTACGTAAACACGGAGAAATATAGAAACCTGAAGAAACATAGACGATAAGAAATCCATCACTCATGTGCAGAGTCACCCTGGCTAAAATGCCAGAGGATAACATACATATAGACTATTCTGTGAACAATAGACTGTAAGCTTGTGCCAAACCATAACGTGCAACTGGATGGTTTAGATCAAAACATGATATACTTTTCGGAAACAGGAATCGATACGTTGGGAGGTGGATATCTATTGGGTAGGCGATATTGTAAATTGTCCAAATGGCGAATCTAGGTGGAGTTGATCAAGGAACAATGGACAGCATGAGGGGTAACCCGTTTTGATTGAAGTCGTTTCTTCACGTCGTAGGCGTTATTGACTTCATCTTGGATTCCTGTTTTAGATTTACAAGGTCATTATGCGACTTATACAGAAGTGATCATGAACTGATTTTTTATATATTTTTTATTCGTCACTGGCTCTTGGCATCAGACATTAAACAGCGCATGAAAGGTTAACGGTATGAAACGTTACTGCATCACGCTGTAACTATCTTTGGAGGTGAATCCCTGACTATCGGGGAAGTCTTTGGACATAATTACCATATTAAATATCGCATTACTTATCATCTTGATTGTACTAACCGCATTTTTCGTTGCGTCGGAGTTTGCTGTTGTGAAAATTCGTACATCAAGGGTGGATCAACTGGTTGCCGAAGGCAATAAAAAGGCAGTGCTTGCCAAAAAGGTCGTCTCGGATCTGGATTATTATCTTTCCGCCTGTCAGCTGGGTATTACGGTTACGGCTCTGGGACTCGGGGCGTTGGGTAAACCAACGGTGGAGAGATTGTTATATCCGGTGTTTAGCTATTTTGATGTACCTGCCTCTGCCTCGGCGATTGCTTCCTATGCGATAGCTTTTATTCTCGTTACGTTTTTGCATGTCGTTGTTGGTGAGATGGCACCCAAAACGTTGGCGATTCAGTTTTCGGAAAAACTGACATTGTTACTCTCGCCACCGCTGTATTGGTTTGGTAAAGTCATGTACCCGTTTATCTGGGCGCTCAATGGTGCATCGCGTGTAATCCTGCGTGGATTCGGTGTGAAGCCTGCCGGACATGATCAAGCCTATTCCGAGGACGAGATTAAAATTATTATGAACCAGAGCTATGAAGGCGATGAGAGCAACAAGACCAAGCTTTCGTATCTGGAAAATGTTTTTGTGTTCGACGAACGTGATGCCAAAGACATCATGGTTCCGCGTACAGAACTGGTTACACTGAATCAGGATATGACCTATGACGATATTATTCCTATATTGGATGAGCATAACTACTCCAGATATCCCGTCATCGAGGATGGAGACAAAGACCGCATTATTGGTGTTGTGAATGTGAAGAAGATTTTGCCGGACATGGTTGCGACCCGGGCACATCAATTGAGTGAATTTGTGCGTGAGATTCCATTTGTGTCGGAAGTCACTTCCATACAAGATGCGATGATCAAAATGCAACAGGAACGTGTTCATATGGCTGTCGTCGTGGATGAGTACGGCGGTACTTCGGGAATCATTACGATGGAGGATATCCTTGAAGAGCTGGTCGGTGAGATCCGGGATGAGTTCGATGCTGATGAAGTAGCGGACATTCAGGAGACCGGGGAAAACCAGTATCTAATTAGTGGCCGTGTGCTGCTGGATGAACTGGAGCGTCAATTCGGAATTGTATTCGAAGGTAATGAAGAGATGGATACGGTTGCCGGATGGATTCAGTACCAGAAGGGTGTCGGCGTAGAAAAAGGGGATACGGTTGAACACGGCGACTATGTCTGGACGGTTGTGGATGCCGAGAACTATCACATCAAGCAGGTGCTGCTTGAGCGTGTAAACGGTATTGAGGTCCAAGAAGCTGCAAGCGATCTGGCTTAATTGTTGGAAGAAGAACGTTGCTCTGCATATATTTATTTCAAAACTTAATGGAGGTGAATCCCTCATCTTGAGGGAAATCATTGGACGGAATAATAGCCTTGAATTTATTTTTAGTAGCTGTATTTATCGGTTTGACCGCGTTTTTCGTAGGAGCCGAGTTTGCTATTTTGAAAGTGCGGATGTCCCGTATTGATCAATTGATCTCGGAAGGCAACAAAAAAGCAGTGGTCGCCAAAAAAGTTGCACATAATCTGGATTATTATCTGTCTGCCTGTCAACTGGGTATTACGATTACTGCGCTCGTACTGGGTGCTTTGGGCGAACCGACCGTAGAGAAGATGTTGCATCCGTTATTCCAGAGTCTGGAAGTGCCTGCTGCACTGTCCACCGTACTCTCTTACGCGATTGCATTGGCATTTATCACCTTCTTGCATGTCGTTATTGGCGAGCTTGCACCCAAGACACTTGCCATTCAGTTTGCTGAGAAGATGACATTGTTGCTTGCACCACCGCTCTACTGGTTCGGTAAAATCATGAACCCGTTCATTTATGCGCTGAATGGTGCAGCACGTTTATTGCTTAGCATTTTCGGTATCAAACCGGCCGGGCATGATACGGTTCACTCCGAAGAGGAATTAAAGTTGATCATGGCGCAAAGTTATGAGAGTGGCGAGATTAACCAGACGGAGCTGGATTATCTCAAAAACATTTTTGCCTTTGATGAGCGTTTGCTTCAGGAGATCATGATTCCCCGAAATAAGATCGTTACGCTGAATAAAGAAATGCCATTGGATCAGATTATTGAAGTGTTGAACCAGCATGAGTACACGAGGTATCCTGTGATTGCCAACGGGGATACGAACCATTTTGTCGGGTTTATTAATACCAAGCAAACGTTAACGAGTGTGGCTGCGGGCAAAACGTTTAGTATGAACACTTTTGTGCATCCCATGCCGAGCTTCTCGGAGCGTTCACCGATCAAAGATGTTCTCGTGCAGATGCAGCATAGCCGTGTGCATATCGCTTCCGTCAAAGACGAAGCTGGCGCTACGATTGGCATGGTGACGATGGAGGATATTCTCGAAGAGATTGTAGGGGATATCAAGGATGAATATGAGCATAAAGATCTGGTCAATCCACCAAAGAAATTAAAATTGGTGTAGTAATCAGAGCAGAGGCCTCATTTCAGGTGAGATAGACTTACGAGTACTCTGGTATCGTTATGGTCTTGAAAATGGCTATAGATTAATGTGTCTAGCTCGAATGTCGTTCATTTGTATTTATATTAAGACAGGTTTCCGTGCTTCAGTGCGGAGACCTGTTTTTTTATGTAAAAAGCCGTTCAGAGCGATACGTTTTGGCAGAACCAACGAGTATACTTAAAGTTCATCACCGTAATATCTTAATTTTAAAATAAATGCTTGCATATTGCTATCAAATGGATTAATATGAATTTAAAGAATCTTAAATTAAAGATAAATAACAAAACACAAAGGTAATGTTAGACTTCAAGGACAATAAATAAAAGAACCTTACAACAACCAAGATATAAACCAAACACCAAAAAAAACAAAACCAAGGGAGTGGAAATTATGTTCAGAACTTCAGGCATTCATCATATTACAGCTTTTGTCGACGACGCACAGAAAAATGTAGATTTTTACGCAGGGGTGCTGGGACTTAGACTGGTGAAAAAAACGATCAACTTTGACGCACCGGATGTGTATCACTTGTACTACGGCAATGAGCAAGGCGCGCCAGGTACGATCATTACGTTTTTCCCGCAGCAAAATTCAAGAAGAGGTGTGATCGGCTCAGGTCAGACCGGAGTTACCGTCTATGCGGTACCGGTGGGCAGCCTGTCGTTCTGGAAAGAACGTCTTGCTTCCTTCGATATTCCATATGAAAATAAAACGAGATTCGGTGAACAATATATTCGTTTCTTCGATAAAGGGGGTTTGCTCCTTGAACTGGTTGAGCGCGAAGGCGGCGAGCCGAGCCAGTGGGCATTCAACGGGGTGACACCTGAGCATGCGATCAAAGGTTTTGGCGGTGCGGTGCTCTACAGTCATGTACCTGAGAAAACGATGGATGTGCTTGTCAGCAAGCTTGGTCTGGAGCAGGTCGGCGAAGAAAACGGACTGATCCGTCTGCGTGCAAACGGTGATCTGGGGCAGATCATTGATATTCAATCCACTGGCATTCAGCGCGGTATTGGCGGTGCAGGAACAGTCCATCATATTGCATGGCGCGCCAAAGATTACACCGAGCATGAACAGATTCAGCAGGAACTGGATCAAACCGGATATCATCCAACGCCGGTGATTGACCGTCAATACTTCAACGCGGTCTATTTCCGTGAACCGGGCGGCATTCTGTTTGAGATCGCGACAGACCCTCCAGGTTTTGCGCGGGATGAGCCGCAAGAGACGATGGGTGAGAAGTTGATGTTGCCAGAATGGTATGAACCACAGCGTGCGCAGATTGAACAATTGCTGCCACCGATTCAAGTACGTGAATGGAAAGGAGAGTCTAAATCATGAGTACAGCCACAATGAAACATATCTATAAAGCAGGTGCGCAGCCTGATGCGCCGACAATACTCTTGCTCCACGGTACTGGGGGCACGGAGAACGATCTGATTGGACTGGCAGAGATGATTGCTCCGGGTGCATCGATCCTTGGAGTAAGAGGGAATGTGTCCGAAAACGGTATGCCACGTTTCTTCCGCCGCCTTGCGGAAGGTGTCTTCGATGAAGAGGATCTGATTGCACGGACAGCGGAGCTGGGTGCTTTTATCGATGCGGCTGCTGTGGAATATGGGTTCGATCGATCGAATGTGTATGCACTGGGCTATTCCAATGGCGCCAACATTGCCGCAAGTTTGATGTTCCATCAGGCAGATGTATTCAAGGGAGCGATCCTGCACCATCCGATGGTGCCGCTACGCGGACTGACACTACCTGATTTGAAAGGACTGCCGGTCTTTATCGGAGCAGGGGAGAATGATCCAATTGTGCCAAGGCATGAAACCGAAGAATTGGCTTCGCTACTGAGCGGGGCGGGTGCCGATGTGCATATGCATTGGGAACGCCAGGGACATCAGCTGACACGTACCGAGGCAGAAGCTGCGGCAGCATGGTATAAGTCGCAGGCATAATACAGATGCGGTAGTTGGATGTATTGCAATACGAAATCGAGCATATAGCGACATATACAAGAAGTGCACAACAGCCTGATCTGTGAGATCGGGCTGTTTTTCATTTTATTAATTCAACTTATATGTCTCAGCAAAAATGAAGGAATCTGTTATGTAAACGTCACGAACCGGGTAAAGATTTGAAATGGGGAGAGCTCGCGCGGTATGCTTGTTGTATTGCTTCGGCACTACACTGAGATCATGAACTGGAGGGGTTAATGTGGAACGTAACATCAAAGATTTGGTACAGCAGATGACACTGGAAGAAAAAGCGGGAATGTGCTCAGGGCTCGACTTTTGGCATCTAAAAGGGGTGGAGCGTCTCGGCATTCCATCCATCATGGTGACGGATGGCCCTCACGGATTGCGTAAACAGGATAGCAGCGCAGATCATCTGGGTCTGACCGCAAGTGTACCTGCAACCTGTTTCCCGTCAGCCGCAGGGCTGGCGAGTTCGTGGGATACCGAGCTGGCGCGCCAGGTGGGCGTGGCTTTGGGTGAAGAATGTCAGGCCGAGAATGTGGCGGTACTGCTTGGGCCGGGTGTAAATATTAAACGTTCCCCATTGGGCGGACGGAACTTTGAGTATTTTTCCGAAGACCCGCTGTTATCGACTCAGATGGCTACCGCTCATATTCAGGGGGTGCAGAGCCAGGGCGTAGGTACGTCGCTCAAACACTTTGCAGTGAATAACCAGGAAGAGCGTCGTATGTCGATTGATGCGGTGGTGGACGAACGGACGTTACGCGAGATTTATCTGGCCAGCTTCGAAGGCGCGGTGAAGGATGCACAGCCGTGGACGGTAATGTGTTCTTATAATAAAGTGAACGGCACGTATGCAGGTGAAAATCAGTGGCTATTAACTGACATTTTGAAGGATGAATGGGGCCATGATGGGCTGGTTGTTTCCGACTGGGGCGCTGTCAATGAGCGGGCAGATGCACTTGCTGCTGGACTGGAGCTGGAGATGCCGGCAAGCGGCGGTATTGGGGAACGTAAGGTGATGGATGCTGTAGAGAGTGGTAAGCTGCCCGTGGACAAGCTAGATCTTGCGGTGGAGCGTTTGCTTACGCTGATTTTCAAAGCGGTCGATCATAAGAAAGAAGATGCTTCGTACGATAAAGATGAACATCATCAGCTTGCACGTAAAGTGGCATCCGAGAGTATGGTTTTGTTGAAAAATGAAGCCGGGCTTCTTCCACTAAAGCGTGAAGATAGCGTAGCCATCATAGGTGCTTTTGCGCGTAAACCTCGCTTTCAGGGAGGGGGAAGCTCCCACATTAATCCGACCAAGGTGGATGATATTGTGTACGAGATGACTCAGGTGGCAGGCGATGGAGTAACGATCTCCTATGCACCAGGGTACCGGATTGAAGAGGACGATGTGGATGATACGCTGTTGCAGGAGGCCGTTCAGGCTGCGCAAGCGGCAGATACCGCTGTGGTATTTGTGGGGTTGCCGGATCGTTACGAGTCCGAAGGGTATGACCGTGCCCATCTGCGTCTGCCGGACAACCACATTCGACTGATCGAAGAGGTTGCCAAGGTGCAGTCCCGTGTAGTGGTTGTGCTAAGCAACGGTTCTCCAGTGGAGATGCCTTGGCTGCCGCAGGTTCAAGCTGTGCTTGAAGCTTATCTTGGCGGACAGGCT
This sequence comes from Paenibacillus sp. 2TAF8, assembly GCF_052114825.1. NCBI lineage: Bacteria > Bacillati > Bacillota > Bacilli > Caryophanales > Paenibacillaceae > Paenibacillus > Paenibacillus sp. 2TAF8. The sequence goes on along the minus strand of NZ_JBFRFN010000023.1, from coordinate 61,269 downwards.
GTAGGAGGCGCAATCGCCGATCTGCTCTACGGTGAGGTGAACCCGTCTGGTAAACTGGCAGAGACATTTCCAGCCAAGCTCAGTCATAATCCGTCCTATCTGAACTTCCCTGGAGAAGCGGATCGAGTGGATTACCGCGAGGGGATCTTCGTCGGTTACCGCTATTATGATAAAAAAGAATTGGAGCCGCTGTTCCCGTTTGGATACGGTTTAAGTTATACCACGTTTGAGTATAGCGATTTGCAGGTGGACCGTACAACGCTAACGGATCTGGACGAGCTGAAGGTGCAGGTACGTGTCACTAATACCGGGGAGCGTGCAGGGAAAGAGATCGTACAACTGTATGTTAGTGATGTGGAGAGTACGGTGATTCGTCCGGATCGGGAGCTGAAAGGTTTTGCGAAAGTGGCACTTGAAGCTGGTGAGTCGAAAACGATCCATTTCACCCTGAATAAGCGTTCGTTCGCGTATTACAACGTGGATATGAAAGACTGGCACGTTGAGACTGGCGAGTTCGAGATTCAGGTGGGCAGCTCTTCGCGTGATATTCGTTTGCAGACTCGGGTGAGTGTCGAATCCACCGCTACGTTTATTCCTACGTACACACGTAACAGTACGCTTGGCGATATTCAGCGCGACCCGGAGAATAAAAAGCTGCTCGAACGTGCCTTGCAGCAGTTCCAGGAAGCGAGCGGTTTTGGCGGCGGTGACGATTCTGGTGATCATGATCATGCGGATATGATGAACGCGATGATGAAATATATGCCGCTGCGTGCCCTTGTGGCCTTTAGCGGTGGCGCCATGACCGAGGAGTCGATGAATCAGTTACTGGAGCAGATGAACAACAAAGATCACGGCATTCGCGGATAGAGAGTTTCATCCCGATTATGCTCCATAACCTGGTGATCTGTGAAGAAGTGATCAGGCTATGCGCGAGGAAAAGGGCGCGAGGGCATAAACTTTATATTGTACGTTCAGCTACTGCAAGGCTGAGAGAGACACCCGATCCGATGATGGATTGGGTGTTCTTTTTTTACAGGGAAAAAGGTATAATTAGTAATTGATAATCATTTTCATTTAGAAGTGTGATGAGTGACGGGATACTGTGGACCAGTGGGGAGGGAAGGTGAAACAATGAGTCATGATGCTGGATTACATACGTTGGGTTCAAGTGCATATATTCAGACCCGGGATGGCCGCAAGTTGCATTACATGTCGAAGGGCGCTGGAGAGTTGACGGTCGTTTTTGAGTCGGGGATGGGCGTATCCAGATCTGCATGGGGGCTGGTTGTACCGACGATTGCGGAGCATGCACGTACCGTTGTGTATGACAGGGCCGGAGCGGGACGAAGTGATGTTGATTCTTCTCCACGCACGCTCGCCAGGATTGCAGAAGACCTGAATGAACTGCTAGCGGCGATGGGGCCGGGGCCGATTATTCTGGTGGGGCATAGCTGGGGAGGGCCAATTGTACGTGTAGCGGCGGCTAGTAATCTGTCGCGTCTGCAGGGTATCATTCTTGTTGACCCGTCGGATGAGCATTGTGAGTTATATTTTTCCCGTATGGCGAAGGTGGGTTTCGCGGTTAATGGCACACTTATTCCAGCTCTGGCTCGCGTAGGGCTGTATCGTTTCCTTGGCATAAAGGATTTTCTTAGTCAGCCTGCTGACGTTGTAGCAGATCACCGCCATGAGGACTTTACGGTACAAGCCGCTCGTACGGTGGCTGCAGAGGGCAAGAATTTTTTGCGAGATATGGAGCTGTTAAAAGAGCAGCCGCCCGAGCTGGAGGATCTGGAAGTGAGCATTATTTCGGGTACCTTGCCAGGCAAGGGAGAACGTAAGATTAGACCTGCAGTTGTTGCGGCACATCGTCAGACGGTAAACAAGCTGTCCAATGCAAGGTGGGTAGAGGCAGCACATTCGGGGCACATGGTGATGTTTACAGACCCTGAGGTCATCACAGGTGAGATTTTGCGAATGCTAAGAGATAAGGGATAAAAAGTAGAAGTAAGAAGTAAGAAGTAAGAAGTAAGAATTGTGGAGTAAGAATTGAGGAGTGAGAGAAAGAGATTAAATTTTAGCGATGAGAATTTAGGATTAGTTTGTAAGCAGTTTGTAAGGTATAAGTTGTATTAGAGCATCCAAAGTAACCATGCCCTTCATCAAGGCGCAAGGATAGAGCAAAAGTGATACAATAAAAAGAAAAGCAATGTACGACATTGTTAGACCCTATAAGCGGAGTGTGGAGACAGATGAAACCAGAGAATCAAGAAACAACAGGAACGGGAGCCGGAAATGAAGGTTCCAGACATGCCAGTGTGGGCATGGAAGATATCGTGCGCGCGCATCATGTGCTGCGTGAAGTGATTGTGAGAACGCCGTTACAGCGTGATGCTGTACTTTCGGCCAAATATAACTGTAATGTGTATCTGAAACGGGAAGACCTTCAGGTGGTGCGTTCGTTCAAAATTCGTGGAGCGTACAACATGATACGCAATCTGACTCCTGCAGAAATGGAGAAAGGCATCGTCTGTGCCAGCGCAGGCAACCACGCACAGGGTGTAGCTTTTAGCTGTAATGCTCTTGGCATTCACGGCAAAATATTTATGCCAAGCACAACGCCAAATCAGAAAGTGAAGCAGGTACGGCGCTTTGGCGGCGATAATGTAGAGGTTGTCCTGATCGGTGATACGTATGATGATGCGTATGCTGAAGCCATGCGTGCGTGCGACGAGCAGGGTATGACCTTCATCCATCCATTTGATTCGCCGAAGATTATTGCGGGTAACGGTACAGTTGCGATGGAGATCATGGAAAGCCTTGATGAGAATGCAGACTATATGTTTGTCACCATTGGCGGTGGCGGTTTAGCAGCCGGGGTAGGAACGTATATGAAAACGGTAAGCCCGGAGACGCGCATTGTTGGTGTTGAGCCGCTTGGAGCAGCTTCCATGAGTGAAGCGATGTTCCGCAAACAAGTGGTTACGCTGGATGATATCGATAAATTTGTGGATGGCGCAGCAGTAAAACGGGTTGGTGATCTAACTTATGACATCTGTAGCAACATTCTGGATGACATCGTGAAGGTACCGGAAGGCAAAGCCTGCACAACGATTTTGGAGTTATATAACGAAAATGCCATCGTTGTTGAGCCTGCGGGCTCGCTGGCTGTAGCTGCACTTGAGCAATACCGCGAACAGATCGCGGGTAAGACGGTGGTTTGTGTCATCAGTGGTGGTAACAATGATATTGACCGAATGCAGGAGATCAAAGAGCGTTCCTTGATCTATGAAGGTCTGAAATATTATTTCATGGTGAATTTTCCGCAGCGTGCAGGCGCTTTGCGTGAGTTTCTGGAGGAAGTACTCGGCCCGAATGACGATATCGCCAGATTTGAATATACGAAAAAGCATGACAAGGAAAACGGCCCTGCCCTGGTTGGCATCGAGCTTATGTACAAAGAAGATTACCAGCCGCTCATCGAACGCATGAACCGTAAAGGTATCACCTATACGGAGCTGAACAAAAACCTGAATCTGTTCAACATGCTAATCTGAATCGGGTGAAGGATTCAATTCGAGTAAAGTAAATCGATAGTCCCAAAGATATACAGGTACATGTATGACACAGAGATAGAAACGAAGATAGAGATGTAGAGAGAGGTGTCTTTTTACAAGTGAAACCTACTATAGGGTCAGAGCAACTGAAGTCAGTGCCTCAGATCCGGCCTGCACGGAAGGAAGATGTGGATCAGATCATCCCGCTGCTGGTGCAGGCGATTGGGGATATTGCCTATGCGCTTGCGGGTGAGAGTAATCATGAGCGGGCGATGGACATTCTGCGAGAGTTTGTAACACAGGAGAATAACCGGATCAGTTATCAGAATATTACCGTGATGGAGCAGGAAGGGCAGATTGCCGGGATGCTGGTAGCCTATGCAGGTGATGATGTGGAGCGACTGGATCAGCCGCTTCTGGATCGTCCTGGGCGCGATGCGGATGAGAAATATGCTTTGGTAAAAGAAACCCGTCCGGGAGAGTATTATCTCGATACTCTTTCGGTAAGTGAGGTTTTTCAAGGGCAGGGTATCGCCCGTGCACTGATGGCTGCATTTGAGCAGCAGGGAAGAGAGCTTGGGCACACGCAGGTGGCCCTGATCGTGGAGCAGGACAATGGCCGCGCCATGCAGCTCTATAAACGGCAAGGCTATGTTCAAGATGAAGTGATCCTCATCGGTGGACATGAGTATTACCACATGGTCAAACGAATTGAATCTTAGTGGTGATTGAAGGGGCAGGGGACGCGGTTAGTCGCGGCGATACTGTCTCAGAAGCATGAAAAAGACGAAGTCATGCCCAAGAGGGCAGTTGACTTCGTCTTTTTGGCATCATGTCGTCGATCACCTTGCTATGAAACAGCAACTTCGTACAGGGAGCTTGATATCTTCTAGGCTGCCCCCGCTCATGTATTAAAAGAATCTATATGAAGTACATACTAAACGTAATCAAGCATCGCGAGGTGTTATAAGGAGTAACGAGTCACCGCATTAAGTTTTACAACGAACCTCAAGTAAATCTCGGTCATGCAGCGGAAAGTGTCGCCCCGAGCCCCGAAGTAACTCAGTCATGCAGCGGAAAGTGTCGCCACGAGCCTGAAGTAACTCAGTCATACGGCGGAAAGTGTCACCCCGAGCCTCGAAGTAACCTCGAACATACACCAGAAAGTGTCGCCCGAAGCCCCGAAGTAACCTCGGTCATACGGCAGAAAGTGTCGCTCGGAGCCCCAAAGTAACTCAGTCATACGGCGGAAAGTGTCATCCCGAGCCTCGAAATAATCTCGGTCATACGGCGGAAAGTGTCATCCCGAGCCTCGAAGTAACCTCGAACATACACCAGAAAGTGTCGCCCGAAGCCCCAAAGTAGCCTCGATCATGCAGCGGTAGGTGTCACCCCGAGTCTCAAGTAACCTCGGTCACGCCGATGTTTCTAGCCACGGATCGGCTAACGATCTCAGATGACGCTATTTGGTCCATTTCAGTCCTTTTTAAATTCTAACGATCAGGAGAAGCGTTATTTCACCATTTAGGGTGAAAAATCATCGATTTTTGCTCAATTTAGACGAAATAGCGTCTCTGGTGATCGTTAGATTACTGAACACCTTTAAATCGGCCAAATAAGGTTCGTGGAGATCGTTAGAATATTTTTGCACCCGTGCAACCTTATGAGCGACCATCGCAAGGCACTGTGTTGGAAAAATGTTGCCTAATCAACAACTTTCCACGGCATGCACACGCCTGATCGCCTGGTTGAGCCACTATATCCATCGCAACCAACTTACATTACTCACTATTAAGCTTATCTAGGTAATTAGTTTGCTAGTGATAGCTATACTTACCCACTTCCCCACATGTTCCTCCATTGCTCTACCGATTTACTGATTCAAATATTCATCCCTGGATACGTTCTGCTCCAGCCATTTGTCGACGGCTTCCGTTTTTTCAAACTTGGATTCAGCGACGACATTCATGAATGCATCCAGTTTTTTTACAAAATCACTATCCTCGGAAGCGGTGCGCTGTAAGACAGCTTTGTAACCTTTTTGGGCATTTGCATCCATTATGTTGGTGTCATAATCGAACAGAGGCGTATTATCCAACCCGTAAAAGGTATACAGAGTATATTCATTCATCAGCATCTGCACCCGATTTTTCCGGTTTGAGTCAGGAAAATCTTTCAGGAACTGTTCCTGATTCAGGGCACGATTCAACATTTCCTGATATCCAATCATCAGCCCTCCATCCTCAGTGGAAATGTTATTCGTTTCGACAGCCATGATTCGGATGTACTGTTTGATATCCTTATTCACATAAGAGGTGTATTTATCGAATGCTGCATAATTCATGATTGGATAGAGAGAACCCTCAATCGCAGTAAGACGATAACCACTATCTCTAGCCTGCTGCAGCAGTGAGCGAAGATTCTTGTCCTTGGTGCGGGACATCAACTGAGTGAAGCTGTCATTCCACTTGTACATTTTCTGCATCTGATCTTGAACATTAGGCACAAGCATGCGATCTGTTATGGCGTCGAGTGCCTTGAAGCGGGCATTCTCGAGTTGAAGTACCATCAGGGTTGCATGATAAGGAGTGACTTGGCTGATCTTAGACTCCAGATAACGGTCTGCAGCGGGCAGGCCATTTTTTTTGTAGAGCATGGTTTGAAAGGATTTATAGATCGCGCTTGAAGCGGCTGAAGTTACCTTGGTGTTTGTAGCAGGGGCAGCAGAAGCAATGCCGGCGACTGGAGCAACTGCCGTTTGTAGCAGCATCGCTATAGCCGTTGCGGTAAGCAGCGTGCGCACGCCTTTATTTTGAAAAGAAAATAATGTCATGGATATAAACCTCCTGTAGTTATGGTTTAGTAATTGAAGCCGAATTAAAGTTGGCCTGTTCAAAATGAATTTACATCCTGTGAAACATTAATTATACATTATGTGAGCGTTTACCCATAGATTAAAGCAATTGGCACAGAAAGTGGTTGCGGAATAGTGACAAATTATTCTGTTAATTTTAACCTTTACAAGGTAGATGCAAGACCAATGTTTCTGCGAAAATAATTTTGGGAAACCGGAAACTTTTTTACAAATTGGAACGTCTTAGTTGTGCATAGGAAAATACAGGAATTATTGAATTGCATAGCTAATTTATAAGAGTGAACTAATCATGGGAGAATGGGGATAGGTATATGAGGAAAGCGGGAGGCAATCAAGTGAAAAAGGTGATGTCAGCACTGGCTGTATCAGCCATGCTTGTATCTGCACTACCAACATCTGTGATGGACGCTGCAGCAAGGATTAGCATATATATTAACGGTACAGAGGTGCAATCAGTTCAAGCCCCTGTGATGAAGGCAGGACGTGTCCTTGTTCCGCTTCGGTCGATCTTTGAAGGGATTGATGCGGAGGTGAAGTACAACAATAGAACGAAAACCATTACAGCGACCCGTGACGATCGGGAGGTTTCATTGACACTTGGTTCCAAGGCTGCATATATCAATGGTCAACTGAATGTGATGGATGTTCCTGCGAGTACGATTAAGGGTAGTACGATGGTTCCAATTCGTTTTGTGAGTGAAGCTTTCGGGGAAAAAGTATTCTGGAATTCACGTAATCAACGCGTGGATATTAAAACAACAACGTCTACACCTGAAACGCCAATTGATGATACACAATTTTCTGCTTGGAATATCTACGGATCGGTATCTGGCACTAACGGAGATGGCCGTGATCTCACAGTAAGCTTCACCCGTGCTATTTCAGAAAGAACCGTATCGGCATACCGGGTGATGTTGGTGAAAAGCAGGGATACCAACAGCTTTAAGGAGTCGGTTGCTTCGGCAGTATCTCCGGGAAACTATACTTCGATTACACCAAACGGCACCAATCCGAAGCTTACACTTAATGCTCAGACACGTGACGTGAACGGTGATCTGCTGAATAGCAATGAAACATACCGCCTTTATGTACTCACTGTAGGTAACAGCAACAATAACAACAAAAACTATTTAGGCTGGTCCTCACAAGTTTTGAAGCTGAACCAAGTGAAACCTTCTGTTCAGGCTGTGACAGGGCTGCGGATTGCTGATATTAGTGATTATGGCGACGGAAGAGATATGGAGATCAACTTTACACAGCCAAGCACGACTTCGAATATTACGAATTACCGTGCATTTGTTGTAAAGGCGAAGGATGCATCGACATTTAACCAGGCTGCTGCGAACAAGGTATCCAGCACAAATTCCACGTTCATTAATAAAGGGAATTCGAGTACGATCAAAAGCCAATTGTCCTCATCATCGCGAGATACGTCAGGCGAGTTGATCAAAAACGGGACTGCGTATGTTGTTTACATCATGTCTGTAAGTGCCAATACAGCAACAGATAGCAAGCTGTCTGCGGCTTCATCTTCCCTGACATTGTCCGCGAACACAACTCCAGCTCCGGTCATTACACAAGTGAGAGACATTGCGGATTATGGAGATGGACGCGATATTCAGGTGAGCTTTAACCGTGTATCGGATGAGTCAAAGGTAGCAAACTATCGTGTGTTTGTTGTGCGCAACACGGTATCCAGCAGCTTTAACCTAACTACAGCAAGCAATTTGTCTTCCAGCTTGTACTATACTGTCAATAAAACAGGCAACAACCTTACGGTTACACTGCCATCCAATATGCGGGATACCAGTGGATATAACATCACGAACCTGCAGGATTATCGCATCTATGTCATGGCAGCAGGCAATCAGCAGAACAACTACACTCATGCTCTGTCTTCTTCTTCAAGCGTCTTGAGACTGACGTCGAATAGTATTGCAGGTGTGGCAACGAATCTGTCTGTTACAGATGTTGCGGACAACGGGAATGGATCAGATCTGCGCGTGTCGTTTAACAAAGCAACGAATGAATCCAATGTTTCCCACTACCGTGTGTTCGTTGTACCTGCCAATAACGTAGGAAGCTTTAATCTGAATGCTGCAAATTCTTCGAACTATTATACACAGGTGAATAAAACGGGTGGTAACCTGACAGTGACACTACAGCGTGATACACGGGATACCAACGGGAATTTCATTGTAAATGGTCTTGCTTACCGGGTGTTCGTATTGTCCGTAAATAACAACGGGAACTGGAGCCAAAACGCATTGTCCTCGTCTTCGGCTCAAATTACACTGACTCAGAATTTTGCGATTACAGCACCAACCAGAGTGAGTGCTTCCGATGTTGCGGATAATGGCAATGGTAGAGATCTGCAAGTGACTTTTAATAGGCCTTCCAATGAGGCTAATATAAATCATTATCGTGTCTTTGCGGTTAAAGCCGCCAATATAGGAAGGTTCAACCTGGAGGAAGCCAATCGGAATCCTTACTACAAGGTTGTGAATAAAGCTGGTGGCAGTGGAGATTATACCTTTAACCTGGAAAATGTTAAAACTTCAGATGGCGCAGATATTACGAATGATCAGAGTTATCGTATATTTGTTCTTGCCTTCAGTAACGGTAACAGCACTCCGAATGTACTGTCTTCAGCCTTCGCAGATATCAGTTTATCAGTAACGTCAGCTGTGTCAGCAGTTAAGTTTGGCAATATTGATGTCAAAAATGCAGATCAAGCGGCAGGTAATGTAACGGATATAACTGTGAACTTTAGCAAACCAAATCCGGAACAAGGTATCAAGCGTTACATGTTAATGGTTGTACCGGCTACAACTTCATTTGATCTTAATACGGCTAAAGCGACGGTTAGAGAAAATAATGCAGTTGAGGTAGCTTCAAGCCCTACAGAGCTGCCCTCCACTTTGAAAGACAGCAATGGCAACCAAATTAAAGATGGAGTGTCATATAAAATAGTCATCTTGTCCGAGTCTGATAGCAAAAGAGAATCAAATATAGCGACATCTCCTAATTTTACGATTAATGCAAAAAAACAAGCACCAACACCAATAGATGCTGGGAAGGTATCAGATCTTAAACCAACGGCAATATCTAGTGAAATTAGTATCAATTTTACCAAGCCAACTAGTGAAACAGGTATTAAAAATTACGATGTTTATATTGTTAAAAAATCGAGTAAATCAGGTATTAGCGGAACACCTGTAACAAGTTTAAGTATTGGTGAAACAGGTAAAAAAGTAATGATTGGAAATGATACTAGGGATTCAGATGGGCTCATTTTTGGAGAAGGAGATTACCAAGTTGTTGTGGTCTCAGTGTCCAGTCAACCAACGAAATACCTTTCTGTTTCTTCAGATCCAGCTGATCTGAAGATTCCAGCCGCCACTCCTGCCCCAGCAGCGGGTAGTTCAGGTGGTGGGACGTCTGGTGGGGATACCGGAGCACCTGCTTCTGGTGGAAGTAACAATCCGGCTTCTACTGGCAGTGAGTCATCTACTTCTGGTACACAAAGTTCATAAGTCTAATAGGTATATCCTTGTATGAAGTTCGCTGTTTCAAACAGCATGAACTTTATGCCCAACTCCCTTTCCACCTTCGGAAAGGGAGTTTTTCTGTCCCACCGTAAATGGCACATTGGCAGCATTCTGCTAGGGCTATGACCGATGTCCTTATTTTTCCAATAAATGAAATTCTCAAAAGGGTTCCTAAGGTCATTGCCGGGTTTGGATCAAAGGATGGATAATAGAAGTCAAAGAACGTGGGAGCAGATCAGCCGAAAGGAAGGATGGAATGTTAGCATTTCGATTGACGGGGCAGCCGGATGCCCGCATGCCACTATATTTGTACGGTTTGGGTACACAGGAAGAGAAAGGGTTGCATCGCCCGGAGGGCTTTCCGGTATATCAGTTATTTTTGGCACGGGGTAGCGGGGGGCGGTTCAACATTTCTGGCAAGGGAACATTCGTTATGGGTCCAGAGCAATTATTTGCATTGGAACCGGGCGTTGCTCATGAGTACATTCCCCATTCAAAAGCGGGCGGAGAGCTTGGGTTCATTGGCATCGGTGGTGAACTAGCAGCATCGGTGCTCCACACAGCTGGCATCGCCCGCGGAGAACCTTGCACATTAGCCGGATTTGATCTGATCTGGGCACAGATGATAGAACTGTGGAAGGCGTTGGATCAGGGAAGGATGTCGATGTGGAAAACGTCTGCCTTGCTCTACCAGCTTATTCTGGACATGGCTCAGTCGTTAGCTCCAGTCGTTCCTGTTTCCTCTGATGGGGAGGGGAATAGGAGACAACCATCTATGAGGGCGAAAAGTGCTAAGAAAGAGAGTGATGTGGCAGGTTCACATGTACAAGAAAATTCGGATGCTGGGCTGAAAGGGCTCAACCGGGCAATAACCCTAATGCAGGTACACTATCAAGATGACCTCTTATTGAAACATGTGGCCGAAGCTGCAGGTTACTCTGTTCAGCATTTGAATCGATTATTTCATCAGCATTATGGTGTGACTGGGCATCAGTATATGCAGTCCTGGCGTTTGCAAAAGGGACTGGAGTGGATGAACGAACATCCTCAAGCCAGTGTGAAGGAAGCGGCAGAGAATGTAGGCATGGAAGTGAATTATTTCATTCGCATGTTTAAGCGCCAATTTGGAGAAACACCTGGTAAAGGTCTTAAACTACGCAATCAGCCCGAACTGGAGCAAAACCTCCACCTGCATAACAATGAAATAAGAACACCTCAATAAAAAAAGAGACCTTACGGTCTCTTAATCTTAAGTAGTATTTCTTAAAATTTAAGTAACTGCTTCTATTGCACTACTTTCTGGATGTATTGTTCTACTCCAAAATGGAAGGCAACAAATACTTTCGAAAATGTCCTTTTCGGTTATGCCTGCTTTTTCTGCCCAAAGAGAGGTCGGATTAAAGCAAGTCCAGCTATACCGATCACGGCGCTAACCCATGGAGCCATGTAGAAGACAGGAAGTTTATCTCGAAGTGGGTAACCAACAAAGAGAACAAGCACTACGATGACGATGTAAATGATGATGCCACGAATGTTAACTTTGGGCATGACATGTTTGTCTGTTCCCTGGTCGTCCGGGCGTTCTGCTAATCGGCGCAGCATCTCTACGAGTGCGATCCCGCCAACAGCAGCAATGATGAGAGAGAATAGGCTGATATGTTCGAAAGCTTCGGTATCGCCGTCTGTGAAGCCGAAGAATAGTCCTGTGCAACCTTGGATGAATAGCACAACCGATATTGCCGCCCAGGCAATCATAACGTACCATTTAGGGGTTCGTTTCACAGGTTCTGTTGTTTCAGCAGGATCAGCAGCCTGTATTGTACTGGTGTTGCCTCCATCTGTTTCTGTAGCACCTTTTCCGAGTTGAGTGTAAATATCCTGTTCCAGATCAGAGCCGTACAGATCACGAGCTGATTTGTTGTCCTTCTGTGCTTGTACGATGGCCCTTCCCGCAGCGAGAATCCATTCTTCCTGGGTTCTCTCGTCTGCCGGAGCTTGCCTTGCGATGCTGCTGATTTGGTTATAAAATTGTACGTTATCTGGTGTCATGCGGCTCATCTCTGTGATTTGCCGATTTTGTAGTTCTTTCAGCTTTTTATAGGAAATTCCCACTGATTGCTCCCCCTGTCTCACACGTTCTGATCTCCCATTCCATGAAGACCCTGCCGATATTTTAGTATACGGGAAGGGCTCTCGTTTCGCAAAGTCATTCCTTATAAAATAACTGCTTATGATTCACCCATAGCCCGATACAGGCTAGCACAATACAGGTGCATAAGAGCACCAGTTTTCCATGATGCTGAATCCATCCGAGTAGATGTGCCATGAGTTCATTCCTTTCGTTAACAGGCTTTCGGGAGAGGCGAGCCTGTTGTTTTGGCTTTATTTTCCCCTGTGGAGATGTGAATATACATAGCTTGGTTGGAAGAAGCAACGATTCTGTGAACCATGAATAAAGAGCTGTCTAATCCATCACAATAGTAGCATTTTCAAACCGAAATGATGGATAGGAGTGTGGTTAGCATGGATAAACAATCAGATCTGACACGCAAGATGCTGCTCAACAGCAATTCCCGCGGTGTGGAGGATGAGGTGGTGCCGATGGAAGAGGCTGTGGAGGATACGGAGTTTGGCGAAGAACTGAACGATGATAATTGGCAAGGCAGAAGCTTCTGGGACAACGAGGGTGCGGGTCAGCAGCATGAGTGGAATGGACGAATTGAGACTCATGCGATGTTCCGCAGGAGCTATGAGTAAGATCGTAAGAAACATCATAGCCAATGGCGATAATAAGGAAAGGCAGATCGAGTGATCCTTCGCTAGGTTAGATGCAATAAATGAATACAGGGATCAAAGAAGCACATGGTGTGGATTATGGAACTGAACAGAAATAATGCGAGGCCGGCTGAATACAGCTCGGTCTCTTTTTTTTTGCGGGATAATGGGTCAAAAAGAGAACAGCTGTGCATGTAATAGTTGTATCATTTCTCGCGTTGACTTGCAGGGTGTGGGGATGATAATATACTAATATCTTCTTAATACTTACTAAACTTATCGGATTAAACATAATTAATATGTGAAAGTTGAATATATAACAAGGAACTGTTATATAATTTGAATTCTTCTTTTACACTCTAACGGAGAGGACAGAAAAAACCTGAAAAAGCGAAGCGTTCGCCTAAAAGCTTTCTGCAAGAAAGCTACATCGGAAGCATACGCTTATCACCGGATTTTCCCCTTTGGAAAAGGGAAACAAAAAATCTGGGGATAACAGCGATTGTAAGGTTATTCTGTCATCGGAGTGGGCTGTGTAAAAACTTTAGTTCAACTTATATAGCAAGGTCACCATGAAAGGGGAGATCCGTATGGAACGTCAGATCAGTATCCGTCACGGAGAAGAGGAGTTAACCGCAACCATTCACTATCCGGTTGTAAAAGATATCAAAGAGGAGACACGTCAGCAACGTGTGCCTCTGGCTGTCATCTGCCACGGCTTTGTAGGAAGCCGAATCGGAGTGGATCGCTTGTTTGTGAAGACAGCTCGTGAACTCGCGGAGGACGGATATCTGGTGCTGCGTTTTGATTACATCGGCTGCGGAGAGAGCAGCGGTGAATACGGAGCGGAAGGGCTGGAGTCGATGGTACTGCAAACCCGTTCTGTGCTCGATTATGCTGTGAACTGCACCGATGTCGACCCTACACGTGTGACTTTGATTGGACATAGCTTGGGCGGAGCTGTTGCGCTGTTAACGGCTGTACGTGACAAACGGGTCAAAAATCTCGTCATGTGGTCGGCTGTCGGTTACCCGTTCAACGATATCGTGAAGATTACGGGTAGAGATGTGTATGATGACGGTGTAAAAGCAGGAGCTGCCGATTATCTCGGCTATAGATTCACTCCCAAATTCTTCAACTCTCTGGCAGAGCATCAGCCATTCCAGGAAGCGGTGAAGTTCAGCGGCGATGTGCTGGTTGTGCACGGTACTTCGGACGAGGTCATCCCTGTAGACTATGCGTTTCTGTATCAAAAAGTCTTCTGGATGCGCCAAGAGGGGCGCTGCGACAAGGAAATCATTTTCCAGGGCAATCATACCTTCTCATCTGGTAAAGAGCGTGAACAACTGATCACACGTACGAGAGAATGGCTCGGGGAGCGTCAGAAGATTGAAGAGAACTGGCAACACTGGATGATCTAAGCCATAAGCCAAACGTCATCATTCAAAAGTCATCAATCAAAAGTAACGGGTATTAACTTGGAAAAGCGACTTCTTCGGGGTAAAATAGAGAGGTAAGCATCCTATCCGTGTCTGGAGGTTGGCAGCAATGACATTACCCGCACTATTCATTGCGCATGGTTCTCCCACTCTGGCGTTGGAGAGCAGTGACTACACTCAATTTTTGAACGAACTTGGAGACAGGCTGCCAGCTCCAAAGGCCATCGTTGTATTCACCGCACACTGGGATTGTCCCGAGCCTTCGGTGACGATGGATGAATCCCATCAGACCCTGCATGATTTTTACGGATACCCATCAGCAATGTATAACATACAGTACCCTGCGGCTGGGCAGACCAAGATTGCGGATGAGATCTGTGCTTTATTCTCGCGAAGCAACTTGCCACATCGACCTGTTCGAGGGCGCGGTCTGGATCATGGTGTATGGGTGCCGCTGCTGCATATGTACCCTGAGGCGAACATTCCCGTTATTGCCGTATCGGTGGATTCACTTCGTTCCCCTCAAGAGCAGTATGATATTGGGCGAATGTTAGAGCAGCTTAGGCATGATAATGTGCTCATGATCGGTAGTGGTGGAACGGTGCATAATCTGAGAATGCTGGCACAGGATGACGAGCCGCAGGATTGGGCTGTAGAGTTCGATGACTGGCTCGCGGAACGTCTGCAGCAATGGAATACGAGAGAATTGTTTCTGTATGAAAAAAAAGCCCCTCATGCTCGGACGGCAGTTCCGTCCTATGGCATGGAACATATGGCACCATTGTTCTACGCTATGGGCGCAGCAGATATGTCTCGCACAGCGAAGCGCTTATTTCAATCGTATGCTTGCGGCACATTAAGTTTGAATTGCTGGCAGTTTGGTGACGGCATATAACCTGGAGCAGATGAGCAGGTCAAAGATCTAAATGTTCGGTTATGTTTCGGGAATAATTAGGTTGTTGAGGTCATTAAGGATTAATGAGCTGAAGATAACCATTTTGTTCAGGACGATAATGTAAAAATTTCAATATGCAAAAAGGTTCCTCGCGTCTGTTATTGACTGCGTGGAACCTTTTTTTGGTATTAAGAAGAAATGTTATAGCATTGTTATATCTGAGCTATTGCCCAAAGCCTGATTGTTAACACTATTTGCGAAGCTCGAACAACTCACATTCGGTACGTGAGTGATAGGCCAGTTCACTGACACTGGACTGGACAACAATGGTTTTCTCGTCAAAACGAATGATAATGCCGCCAGAGTCAATCTGGTGGTTATCTTTGAATACCCTGATTTTATGTTTTAAGGTCATAGCTTCCTGAAAGTCGGCGTCCGTTTCGAGACGGCGTTGAGTGGGCATAGGGATACTCCTTTGCTCTGATAGACTTTATAACTATCATAATATGGGATTCTACTGTTGAGCAAGTGTAGAGAGTTGGACTTGGGCTGGTTGAAGACGGCAGAGTGGCTGAGAATAAGAGCAGATCAGCATAGGTGGTCTGGTTCTGGACAAACGAATGAAAATAATGCAATAAAAAGCCCTGCTCCAAGGGGAGGGAGCAGGGCCGGAAATTCTTATTATTTTAGCGTTTAAGCTGTTCTCTTAGTGGGTGTAACGGTTGGTGTGTCTGTTGGCTGAATGGTTCTGTCCTTTTTGAACAATCCGCGAAGGTAAGGCAGTACCCAGTGATCCAGACCAATTTTACCAGCATTCGCACCAGCTACGACGATGAAGATTTCCATTACTACCAGTTGAGCGTTTGTGCTTACTGTACCCGAGAAGAGGAACGCGAAGTTCATCACCATAGCCATCAGAGCAGCCAGTGTAGTGAAGCATCCAAGGATGAGTCCCAAACCTACCAGGAATTCACCGAGCGGGATGACGAAGTCGAACAATCCGGCATTTGGAATAGCGAATTTTTCAAGGAACGTTGCCCACCAAGCTTGAACGGCTGGATGATCGCCTGTTGCTTTTTCAAGTGCCCCTGTGAGGAACCCGCCAGCTTGGAATCCGCCAGTCAATTTGCTCCATCCGTGAGTCATCCAGTCATAACCGATGTACACCCGAAGTACTGTTAAAATCCACATTGCCACTTTGTTTTCTCTAAGCCATTGGTTGAAGCTGAACATATAAACCACTCCTTTTATTTAATCTAGTGTGTGTGTTGTTTTTGTTTTTCTAAGTGATCACCTTTGATGTCTTTATTGTATATTCGTAAAGGTGTTTTGTTTGTGATAATAATCACAATCTAGTTCAAATTTTAAGTAAGGTTTAAGAAGTTCACATTTAGGACATATTTATTTGCTCATTTCATGATTCAAAGAGAACTTTTGAGATAGGACAAGACTTAGAAGACGAAGACAAAACGGAAACGTTGTGATTAAATGGAAAGAAATACGTGAGATGGTTGCCTGCATGAGAGAAATATCACATGACGAGCAGAAGAAAGTCAGCCAAATCGTTCAGGAGGTCCTATATTGAAGTTTTTTTCTTGGAACAAAGCTATATCAGCCGCATCGATCTGCCTTCTTACCGTTAGTCTTGTTGCTTGCCAGAATAAAGAGGTAGCTCAAATTCCCCAGCCGGAGCCCACACCTGCACCCGTTCAAGAAGATAAGCCTGTGGAGGAACCTGTTAATTCTGGCTTTACAGCTCCTTTCACGGGACTGGCTGTGGAGAAAGCTTCTACACAGAGACCGCTGGCAGTGATGATCAACAATGCACCTGCCGCCCGTCCCCAATCGGGACTCAGCGCAGCGGATATTATCATTGAGGTGCTTGCCGAAGGCGGCATTACACGCTTCATTGCTATTTTTCAGAGTGAAGGTGGAGCAGAAACCGTCGGCCCAATACGAAGCATTCGTCCATACCTGATTGAACTTGGTGAAAGTTATGACGGGGTGCTTATTCACGCCGGAGGCAGTCCGGAGGCCTATTCCATTTTGCGAAAACAGCGGAAACAGCACATGGATGAAATTTCGAATGGCGGGCCGTACTTCTGGCGTTCCAAAGAACGCAAAGCGCCTCACAATCTATATACATCTGTGGACAAGCTTAGAGAAGGAACGGACAAGAAAGGGTACAGCCACGAATTCCAATCTCCTGTGTACAAGTATGACGAGGCAGGGGCTACCTCTAATGGAGAGAGCGTGAAGCAGTTTGAGCTCCATTATTTATTGAATAGTTATAAAGTAACGTATGATTATGATGAAGTTAGCGGACGATATATGAGAATGGTGAACGGGAAGCCAGATCAGGATAAAGATAACGGAAGTCAGTTAGGTGCGTCCAATATCATTGTTGCGGGGGCAGACCATAAGGTGCTGGACGATGTAGGCAGGTTATCCGTGAACGTGGATCATGGCGGCGAGGCGATGCTGTTTCAGAAGGGCAAGATGATTCGCGGACAATGGGTTAGAAAAGAGGGAGATATTATTCGTTTTGTGAAGGATGGGCGTGAAATGAATCTGGTGCCGGGGAAAACCTTCATCAGCATTGTGCCGAACCATCCACAGTTTGCAGACCATGTGAAGCTGGCGGAACAATAATTGGCCATAGACAAATGTCAGGGCAACGTAATGAATCACGTTTTTGAAATACTGAGATGAAGGAAAGCGATGAATAGGGTTTAAAACAGGTGAAGATGTGTTGTCGTATCTTAGCGATTTATATGAAAAGTGTTTTGGGTCACGCATCGAATTTTGTGGGGTTTTGTAAACGTAGTGTAAAATTGCAGTCTGTTTTTGCCATAATTCCAAATAATTACGATTCATTTCAGGTTAATATGAGAAGAATATAAAAAAGGATCGCAGCTTTTGTACAAACCATGAAACAAATATGATAAGATATCAAAGGTTGTCATTTCATGTTTCAT
This sequence comes from Paenibacillus sp. 2TAF8, assembly GCF_052114825.1. Lineage (NCBI taxonomy): Bacteria > Bacillati > Bacillota > Bacilli > Caryophanales > Paenibacillaceae > Paenibacillus > Paenibacillus sp. 2TAF8. The sequence continues at coordinate 43,196 of NZ_JBFRFN010000023.1, read as the reverse complement.
CGGTTATCGGCGCAATTTCTCGAAGAGGGGATAGAGCTATGAAGATTAAGAAGAAGAAGGACATATTTTTTGAAACACTGGAGAACATGGCAGATACGGTTGTTCAAGCGGCAGATTACTTCTCCCAGCATATTTCCAACCTTCAGGATGTAACTCTTTTTGCTAATGAAATGAAAAAGTACGAGTCACAATGTGATGACTACGTGCACACGATCATTACAGAACTCAACAAAACATTTATCACGCCGATCGAACGCGATGATATTATGGAACTGACAACAACTCTTGATGACGTATTGGACGGCATTGAAGCGACAGCTTCCCGTTTTTATATGTACAATTTGGTGGAACCAGACGAATATATCATTCAATTTGCAGAGATTTTGCGCGAATCGGCTTACGAAATTCAGAAGGCGATTCATTTGTTATCCCAGAAAAAATTGCTGGCGATTCGTGAATATACAATTCGTCTGAATGATTTGGAAAACCAAGGCGACGAAGTATTGCGTAACTGTATCAAGAATCTATTCGCTACGGTGTCCGATCCGATTGAGTTGATCAAGCGCAAAGAGATCTACGAACGCCTTGAAACAACAACGGATGCTTGCGAGCATGTTGCGAACGTTCTTGAATCCATCATCATGCGTAATTCTTAAGGAGCCAGAGAATAATGGAAACAACGATTTGGGTATTAGGTATAGTCGTCTTCCTTGCACTGGCGTTTGACTTCATCAACGGTTTCCACGACACGGCTAATGCCATTGCAACATCGGTATCCACACGTGCGCTGACGCCGCGCCGCGCCATTATTTTGGCAGCGGTAATGAACTTTGTCGGTGCGATGATGTTTACAGGCGTGGCGAAGACGATTGGGGGGAGCGTGACCGACCCCACCAAGCTTGAGAACGGAATTGAGGTCGTCATTGTTACCTTGATTGCCGCAATCATTTGGAATTTGGTAACCTGGTGGTTTGGAATTCCTTCCTCCTCTTCACATGCATTGATCGGAGCACTCGCGGGTGCTGTACTCGTTGGAGCGGGTTCGGACAAAGTAAAATGGAGCGGATTCTCAGATATTGTCGTAGGTTTGCTGATATCACCTCTGATTGCTTTTGCCATTGGTTATATCGTTATGACGATTCTCAAATATGTGTTTGCGAAACGCAGTCCGCACAATGTGAATAAAGGCTTCCGTACGGTACAGATTTTCACAGCTGCCCTGCAGGCATTTACGCATGGTACCAATGATGCACAGAAAGCGATGGGGATTATTACATTTGCACTCGTCGCAGCCAAAGTACAAGATAATCTCGATGTACCTCTGTGGGTTAAAATTTCTGCAGCAACAGCTATGGCACTGGGAACATCCATTGGTGGATGGAAAATCATCAAAACGATGGGGACCAAGATTTTTAAAATCGAACCGATTAACGGCTTTGCTGCCGATCTATCTGCCGCATCCGTTATTTTCTCAGCAACATTGCTGCACCTCCCGGTAAGTACGACACACGCAATCACATCCGCGATTCTGGGTGTAGGTTCGGCGAAACGCTTCTCCGCTGTAAAATGGGGACTGGCTGGACGTATTATCATTACGTGGTTTATTACGATTCCAATTACCGGAGCACTTGCAGGTCTGTTGTACTGGATCATTTTCTAAATAGTTGTCAACAGAAGAGCCGGGTATCGATCAATTGGATACTGTAAGTGAAGGACGAGCCTGTTCATAACGATGTGAATATCGGGATATGTGGATAAATATACAATGAGTTGAAGAAATGCCTGTGCACGAACGTGTGGACAGGCTGGATATGTGGATAGCCATCCGTGGAATGATAAACCAAAAGAAACCTTCCTGTGGATACAGGGAACTGTGGATAGGGAAATGAGAGAAGCCAACAGGGTTGGCTTTTTTTGTTTTTCAGAGTATACAATGGAATCAGAACTTCGATAAGACAAGGACGTGGTCCAATCCATGATTCGTACACTTGCAATTACACGGGATCATCAAGTCACGGTGAATATGCCGCTGGAGCAGCTTGATTTGAATGACTATGCCTGGGTATGGGCAGATTTCAACCAGCCAACGGAAGAGGAAAGCCGGCTACTGGATACATATTTTCATTTTCACCCACTTGCGATTGAAGACTGTCTGCATGTATTACAGCGTCCCAAGCTGGATTACTATGAGAATTTGCAGTTTCTTGTGTTACATGCGCTGAACCCGGTCACACTCGAGGCAGAAGAGGTGGATCTGTTTCTGGGACAGAACTTTCTGGTGTCCTTTCATCATGGGAAACTGGAAGAAGTAGATGAGGCGTGGGATCGGCTGTTGAAACATGCACATGAGCGTACCATCTGGGCAAGAGGGCCGGTAGCAGCAGCATATACGGTAATGGACAAATTGGTCGATCACTATTTTCCATCGCTATTTGCCATTGAGGATGAGCTGGCTGAACTGGAAAACCGGGGTGGTCAGGAGTCCGTAGAAGAATTGATGAATCAGGTGTTTGACCTGCGTAGTCGACTCTTGAAGCTTAGACGCACCGTTGTCCCGATGCGCGATCTTCTCTACCGTGTCGTTAACTCACAGCATGTACAGCGAACGGGAGAACACACCGCGTATTTTACTGATATTTATGACCATCTACTCAAACTGACGGATATGATCGAAGCGGATCGGGAGATGACGGCAGACCTGCGCGACAGTTATATCTCGTTGAATTCGAACCGCATGAATCAGATTATGAAAACACTGACTGTCATTACGACGGTATTTATGCCACTCACTCTAATTGCAGGTATCTATGGCATGAACTTTGCCCATATGCCGGAGCTTCAGTGGAGGTATGGGTACGGTGCTGTGTTATTACTGATGTTTGTCCTGGGAGGCTGTATGGTGGCTTGGTTTGTGAAACGCGGTTGGTTTAAGTAAATAAGGTGATTGAACGGATGGAAAAAAAGGGCCGTCAAGCCAACCTCCTAAGCAGAAGATATCCTCTGCTCAAAGGAGTGTTGCCGGACGGCTTTGGTCTGTTGATTAGAACAGCTCTTTGCTCCGTTTCATGCTCCTATCCACATGTGTATAAGTGTTTCGCTTACAGCGACCTGTGCACAACTAAAGGGAGTTCGCCGTTCGAGCTCAGTCGACCTCCAGCACAAAAGAGACGGTTTCCGTTTCCTGTCCATTTACAATGATCGTAAGCGTGTGCAGCCCCGCATAATATTTACGTGTCGTAATGAGTTTGAATGATTGTTTGGTAGTGACGGTGCTGCGACCATTTGCATACACTTTGTCGGAGCATTTAAATCGCTTAGGTGCCTGTTTACCGTTTGCCTTCATATAACCAATCTCATATTCAAGCCTCAGCATCTGCGGTTCACCACTTGTATTGACCACATCGAATGAAAAATGCAAATCCTCACCTGTGGAAATTTCCTCCCGCTCCAGCTTCAGGTTTTCAATATGAATAGCCTCCTGCTTGTGGTATCCGAACAGGCTCAGTGCAGAAGGGTGTCCCTTCTTAAGCAATGAACGGCTTGCGTGCCGAACAATCCAGTCGGTATGCGCGTTCTGACCGTACCAAGCCTTAGCAAGATCAAGAACAAGATTCGGATGATCCTTCGAAATGTCATTGAGATGATTCGCTACACTTTTTCGTACATAGAGGGAATCGTCCTGTCGCAGTGCATGCAAAATGGGAAGAACCGGTGTAGGGTCAACAATGAATTCTCCAAGCTTGGCTCCCCAAGGTAAACGAGGGCGGCTGCCTTCGCTGGCCAGCCTGCGAATATGCTCATCCTTGCTTTCCGTCCATTCCATCAACTGTTTCATCGTCTGTAGTGGATAACGCTGAATGAACGGCCGCACCGCAAATTCAGAACTCGAATAAGGTGTGAATACCTTAAGATATTTCATCGATAAGTCGTAATTTTCGGGGTCGAGTCCGTTCACTTCAATGAAATCAGGCACAAAAAGGTACTCAACCCCGCGCAATTGTGGAGCTGCCTGTTCAAGGATATGTAAGGCTTGTTCGTAATCGGCGGGCAGAACCCGGGTCAAAGATTCCGTAATTCGGCGAATCCTTGCCTTGAACTCCAGCGCTTCCCAGCCTTCGGCGAAAACCAGTTCGCGAAATTGCTGTGTGTGTAGCTCAGGATAAAACTGACGCAGTAGCTCGCCGGTTCGATCAATGAGTGCGGGTGTATACTTGTCTTTGAACAGTTCCATGGTCTGCCTCCTTATATGTATTCTCTAGTATACCTCATTTTCCAGTATAAGAACATAAGTTCTAGAAAAGGTTGCTCAAAAAAGTTAAGGCACCCGCCTTCGTGAAGGGAGTGCCTGAATGGAACTAGCTTTTTCGTCTTTTGGGACGCAGTTTGGATGCTGCTGTTTTTCGGCGAGCAGGAGACGAGGTGCGTTTCCGCTGCGTTCCCGTCGTTTTTTTGCGGCGTTTGCGCGGGCGGGGCTTCGAGTATTCTTCGAAATCGGCATCCGCCTCGCTGCTGTTATTTTTATTTTTTCCAAAAGGCAGAATGCCCATTACCAGTTTCATCATTGGTGCCATCTGCTGAATACCGCCAACGACCTTTTGCATTTTAGCAACACCGCTCATGATGCCATCAATGCCGCCGAAGCGGTCAATCATACCTTTTAACTCGCCAAGATTGGCAAGAGAAAAACCGGAGCTGCCTGAAGAGGCAGGTGCTTGAGTCGGAACGACGGGCGCAACAGGCACGATGTCGCTGCCATAGACCCCTCCGCTAGGTACACCCTGCCCATAGGGCACCAGACCGGATGCTTCAACCTCAGCGAAGCCTGTGTAGGTCGGATTAACTCCGGGGTACATCGGCTGGATCTGGGTTTCATTCAAAGAGCGTGGGACGGTCTCATAAGGTACATAAGCCGAAGTACGAGCTTGCCGATGGCCATTGGGATTGGGAGCTGGGCGTTGCCTTGTTCCTGGCTGGCGATGATAGTAATGCTGTGGCATGAACGATCACGTTCCTTCTATATTAGATTTTTCGGAATTGCGTTCCACCATCGATTTCGGAATTCCGTTGCATCTTGAAATTAATTGTGTGGGATAGGGCCATAACAAACAGGGTGGAACTCCCTTTTGATATACTGTATGTCATCCGCGGAGAGGCGGCGTAGGCGAGTGTCACGGAAAACGGGATATTTGCGGATTTGGGCGCAGACCTGCAAAAGGGATCAGAGGATGTTTGAAGGAATAAAAATGAAGTTTAGACACAAAATTGTAACAATTATAAGGTTTAAAAACCTAGATGAATGATCGGAAATGTCCACCCATAAAGGGGGAATTAACACAGTTTTTATGCTGGATGTCCGTATGCGGAGGACAATAGTACTGTTTGTAAGCGGTAACATGTGTTTTTGTTCTGTAGTGCGTGAAATCGTTAACGCTTGAAATACCAACTCAGGCTAGGTACAATGTATGTACACAGTAACCGCTAGGGGATGATGATAAAATGCAGCTGAAAAAGCTAAATGATAAAAGCATTGAACAACTATTTGAGGCCATTCTGACACTTAAGGATATTGAAGAGTGTTACGTCTTTTTTGATGACCTTTGTACCGTGAACGAGATCCAATCCATGTCCCAGCGGCTGGAAGTGGCACGTATGCTTGGCAAAGGCAACACGTATAACCAGATTGAAGCGGAGACGGGCGCGAGCACGGCTACCATTTCTCGGGTTAAGCGTTGTCTGAATTACGGTAATGACGGTTATAAAATGACGCTGGAACGCCTGGGGCGCTAAGTCATGAAGAAGCCGGGTGTACTCATCATTAGTCACGGTTCTCAGGAGAAGACCTGGGTAGAGTCCGTCGATGACGCGATTTCCCGGTTGAATCTGCCTGACTCTTTGCCTGTTGAAGCTGGATTTCTGGAATTGGTCGATGGGCGTCTGATCCAGGACGGGATCAACCGACTGGAAGCGCAAGGCGTAACCGATCTGTTGGTGGTGCCTCTGTTTGTATCGTCTGGCAGTACGCATGTGGATGAGATAGAATATGCCATTGGGGCCAAAGATGCCCCTGAACGTGAAACCGATCTCGAACCATTTGAGGTAAAAGCTCGGGTTCATTTTGGCTATCCGGTGGATAATGATCCTGATATTGCGGTGATGGTATGGGACAAAGTCCGGTCATTATCACAGCAACCTGAGCAGGAAACGATTTTGCTTGTCGGACATGGCAGTATCCACGATGGATTCCGCCAGCGCTGGGAAGCAGGCATTTCTTCGCTCGCGGAACGAGTGCAGCAGATCAGTGGCGTTGCTCATACAGACTATGCATTGCTTAATCCGGAAAGTGTATATGATAAGGCGAAATACTGGTCCGAAGAGCGCGGCAGTCGCGTAATTGTGGCACCGCTGTTCTTAAGTGCCGGTTATTTTACCCAGCATGTTATTCCTGGTCGACTTAAAGAGTTGGACTATGCATATAGTGGGGAAACGTTGTTGCCTCATCCTTTGCTTGGACAGTGGCTGGAACGCCAGATTCAGTTTTTGCTGGAGAAGTGTGATGGGGCTGTAAAAAGTTAAATAGCATTAAAGTTGGATTCTACTTTAAATTCATTCATGATAAAAAACGGCAGAGATGCCGTTTTTTTTTGTTTTATTGCGGCCTTTATTTCGCTCTACAGGCCACATGGAGAATGTAAAACTCTCTTTACAGCGGAGAATTTGTTTGATAAGATGTGCATGTCTTAATTGTTAACCATAAAAATTATTTTGGTTAACAATTGAATTAATTAGATGATTTTGATGGAAAGGAGCTGCACGATGACACCATATGAACGGCTTGTAGCCTTAGACAAGGCTCATGTCTGGCATCCTTTTACTCAAATGAAGGATTACAACCAGTCTGATCCCCTAATCATTGAACGAGGCGAAGGTGTTATGTTGTATGACGTACAGGGGAGGGCTTACTACGATGGTTTTTCTTCGGTTTGGCTTAATGTGCATGGGCACAATGTGCCGGAGCTGAATGAGGCCGTCACTGCACAATTGGGACGAGTAGCACATTCCACACTGCTTGGCATGGCTAATATCCCTGCAATTGAGCTGGCCGAGAAACTTGTAGAGATTACACCTCACGGATTGACGAAAGTATTTTATTCTGATGCAGGCGCAACCGGGGTGGAAATTGCAGTCAAAATGGCTTTTCAATATTGGATGAATCTCGGGAAGACCTCCAAAACCAAATTCATCACCATGAATCAGGCTTATCATGGGGACACCATTGGCGCAGTGAGCGTAGGTGCCATTCCGTTGTATCATGACGTATTTCGACCGATGCTGTTTCCGTCTTATGTCATCCCCTATCCATACGCTTATCGACATGAGAGTGGTGCACATGGAGCAAAGGAAGCTACCCTGTCTGAGCTACGCAAGATTCTTGAAACGAGTGCACATGAAATTGCGGCGATGATTGTCGAGCCGATCGTTCAAGGCGCAAGTGGCATCATCGTTATGCCCGAAGGCTGTCTGCGCGAGATGGCGACATTATGCCGGGAGTATAACGTACTGTTTATCGCTGACGAGGTGGCTACAGGCTTTGGGAGGACAGGCATGATGTTTGCTTGTGATCATGAAGAAGTGTCCCCTGACCTGATGGTAGTTGGGAAGGGGCTGACTGGCGGTTATTTGCCTGTAGCAGCTACACTGGCAACCGAAGAGGTGTATCGTGCTTTTTACGCGGATTATGAAAAGCAGAAAACGTTCTTTCACGGTCATTCGTTTACAGGTAATCCGCTCGGGTGTGCAGTCGCGCTGGCAAGCCTGAAACGATTTGAAGATCACCATATGTTAGAGGGTGTAAAGAGGAAAGCACTGTTGGTTGAGCACAAACTTCGTGCCATTCAGGATGCTCCGCATGTCGGAGAGATCCGGCAAAAGGGACTGATGGTGGGCATTGAACTGGTGAAGGACAAGTCCACCCGGCAAGCGTATGAATGGGCAGAACGCATCGGCGTTCGTGTAACCGGGCGTGCCCGGGAACTGGGGATGCTGACGAGACCCTTAGGCCATGTCGTGGTGTTCATGCCTCCGCTTGCCAGCACCGATGCAGAACTGGATGCGATGACCGATATTCTGATGAAAGCCATTATTGATGTCACCGAAGGTGGTCGGTAGAGATGAATGGAACACAAGGGTTATTCGTAACAGGTACCGATACGGGTGTAGGCAAAACGGTAATAACAGGTGCGCTTGTTGCCGCGCTTCGTGCGGAAGGGGGAAACGTCGGCGTTTGGAAACCGGTCCAGACCGGTGGACTTGCGGGTGAAGGCACAACAGATGCAGAGCTTTTGCTGAAATACACGGGGATGGATTCGGACGCGGAGGATATTGCCTCGTTCACATTTGAGGCTCCACTTGCACCCATGCTTGCTGCAAAACAGACGGGATTGAACATTACGTTACAGGATATCCTCAGTGCCGGGGAATCGATACTTCATCGATATGATTCCGTTTTTATTGAAGGGGCAGGCGGAGTAGCGGTTCCAATAACGAAAGATGCCCTGACAACTGATCTGATAGCCGAACTTCAGACTCCGGTACTAATCGTTGCAAGATCAGGGCTAGGTACGATTAATCATACGTTGCTTACGATGGAATACTTAGAGCGCCGCGGAATTTCAATTCTAGGTTTCATTCTGAATGACGGCCTCTCAGGTGAGTTGCACCTTGACCCAAGCGTGGAGACAAACGGGAGAATCATTGAACACTACAGCGGCATTCCTTGTCTGGGACATTTTCCCGAGCTTACAGGAGAGATTGATTCCAAGAGGTTAATCCATGCGGTTCAGGCAACGATCAACCTTTCTCCCGTCAGAGATGCTTTGACCATTCAGAAAATGGAGGAATATCGATGAATATGAGCATAGCTCCTAAAGATACAGACTGGGCATCCCTTGCCAGAAAATCTTTGAAAGGCGAATGCCTGACAGTAGAGGAAGGAGTTGCTGTTCTGGATGCGGCTAATGATGAGGTACTGCCACTCCTGCATGCGGCTTATCTCGTAAGAAAACACTTTTATGGCAATAAAGTAAAGCTGAATATGATTATCAACGCCAAGAGCGGGTTGTGTCCGGAAGATTGCGGGTACTGCTCTCAATCCATCCGATCCAGCGCATCTATTCCGAAATACAGTCTGCTAGATAAGGAAACGCTGCTGGCAGGTGCACAGGAAGCAATGGCTCGCCAAGCGGGTACATATTGTATCGTTGCATCAGGAAAAGGACCGACAAATCACGAACTGGAGCAGGTCATCGACGCTGTAAAAGAAATCCGTGCAACGCTACCCCTTAAAATCTGTGCTTGCCTTGGCATCTTAAAGGAGGGGCAGGGAGAACGTTTGGCTGAAGCAGGGGTGCATCGTTACAACCACAATCTGAATACAAGCCGAGATAACTATCCGTCTATCACGACAACACATACGTATGACCAGCGGGTTGAAACTGTAGAGAAGGCCAGAACTTCCGGCATGTCTCCTTGCTCCGGTGTTATTATCGGCATGGGCGAGAGTCAGCGAGACATTGTAGGGATGGCTTTTGCACTGCGAGAGCTTGATGTGGATTCGATTCCGGTTAACTTTTTAAATGCAATCCCCGGTACACCTATGGAAGGGGCTTCACGTATAACGTCGATGAGAGCGCTTAAGGTTCTGGCATTATTTCGATTGATCTGTCCATCCAAAGAAATTCGTGTAGCAGGAGGGCGTGAGATTAGTTTGCGTTCATTGCAACCTTTGGCGCTGTATGCGGCCAATTCGATCTTTGTGGGGGATTATTTGACGACAGTAGGTCAGGACATTACGAATGATCATCAGATGATTGAGGATTTGGGGTTTGAGATTGAACTCAATGCTTTGCAGGGTGGTGCCGATAAATATGAACTGGATGGAAAATGAACTTGAGAAACTGGCTCACGCCTCAAATCAACGTCATTTACGCGATAGTACTAAGTCTCCTGAACGTCCTGGTCATATTGTAAGAGGAGGGAATAGCTTACTTGATCTGGCTTCCAATAACTATTTGGGACTTGCAGGGCATCCTGATATTATTCAAGCCATTTGTGAAGCACTTCAGGTTGAAGGTGCAGGCTCCGGTGCTTCTCGTTTTGTCACGGGTAATGGTTCAGTATACGGCCGTCTGGAAGCAGCGCTGGCGTCTTGGCAGCAGGCGGAAGCCTCTCTTGTTTTTGCCAATGGTTATATGGCGAATTCAGGTGTCATTGCAGCGCTTACGGGGCGAGGAGATATCGTTTTTAGCGATCAGTACAATCATGCCAGCATCGTTGATGGTGCTGTGTTAAGCCGTGCGGATCATGCCAGATATCGGCATAACGATCTGGAGCATCTGGAGGCTCTGTTGCACAAACATCGGGACAAAGGGCGTAAGCTGATTGTCACGGATGCACTGTTTTCCATGGATGGGGATCGGGCACGGTTGCATGAACTGGTGAAACTCAAACGGCGATATGACGCTATGCTGATGGTGGATGAGGCACATAGTGGAGGTGTTTACGGGGAAAAGGGAGAAGGGCTGTGTCATGAGTTGGGACTGCATCGCCATGTAGATGTGCATATCGGGACATTCAGCAAAGCCTTCGGTATATATGGAGCTTATGCATCTGGTAACAACGTATTAATACGATATCTTATGAATAAAGTCAGACCGCTTATCTATTCTACGGCGCTTCCACCTTCGCTTTTGGCAGGAATTATGACGGCATTACATTTGGTACAGACGGAGCATTGGCGCCGTAATTATCTCCGTTCGACCAGTGAAATGTTTCGTTCCGCATTGACGAATGCAGGATTCCATGTAGGGGAAGGAGATTCGCCAATTGTGCCGATTATGGTTGGTGACAATGAACGTGCACTTCGATTCAGCGAAGCTCTGGAAGCGGTCGGCATTGCAGGGATTGCCATTAGGCCGCCTACGGTGCCAGTCGGCACAGCACGAATTCGTTTTTCTGTATCGTCGGCGCATACGTTTGATGAGTTGAGGCAGGCGAGTGCTCTCATTAAGAAAGTTGGAGATCAGCTCGGGGTGCTCAGATCATGAACAATCGGAATGAATACATGCGACGAGTAGAGCAAAAAGAAAAAGGGACGATTTTATGGTTAACGGGCTGGAGTATGACAGATGCTGTGTTTGACTTGCTGCGGGAACGTTTGCCTGATTATCAACATCTTTCTCTCGATTACAGTGCTGTAAGTACTCCCGAAGACATGCTGGACATCGTGGAAACAACCGCTAAGTGGTTATCTCGGGCAGTTCGGTCTAATCGATTGGATGAGGGCGCCGCTCATGGCGATATCGGCATGCCGGAACTGTTCCACGTGCTGAAAGGGGCTTGCGGAGAGAACGTGCCTCGCGCTCCGTTACTCATCTCGGGCTGGTCTATGGGAGCGGTACTTGCTCTTGGACTGGCAGCCAAAGGTTATGCCGATGGGCTGGTGTTATTTAGTGCAACGGCACGTTTTGTTCGGGATAAGAAGGAACTGAGCCTTGGTGTGCACGATGCGTACGTCAGGCAGATGATGCGAGACATAGCCAAGGATTATCAGCCAGACGTGGAGAGTCGTTTTCGCAAAATGATGTTTACGGCACGGGAGGGGGAAATGGGGTATGCTGACCGCCTGCCCCCTGCTGGTTGCTGGACACCAGAAGCGCTACTGGCAGGGCTTCAGATTTTACGTTATGAGGATCATTTGCCCGATCTTGCTCGAATCGATTGTCCAGTCCTTTTATTCCACGGGCATGAGGACAAAATTTGTCCATATGATGCAGGGGTGGAACTATTGGATCGGTTACCGCGAGCTAGGTTAGTGACGCTGAACGATAGGGGACATGCAGTTTTTCTGGGTGAGGAAGTCAGAATTGAGAAGGAGTGGAGGAGGTGGTGGCATGAGCATAAGCAGGAGTTGGGATGAAAATAGAACGAGCTTCGACAGTAGCATCCATGTTCAGCGGCGTTTCAATCGTAACGCATCTTCTTATGATGCACATGCCCACGTTCAGCGAGGGATGGCCGCTCAGCTCGCAGAGATTGTTGCACATGGCAAGAACAATACGTTGAGCCATTCACTGAATTTTCTTGAAGTAGGCTGCGGTACAGGTGTTTTGACTCAAATGATTGCCCGTGATTGGTCCGATGCCAGTATTACGGCCTTGGATATTGCACCCGAAATGATTCGTCTGGCATCCCGGCGTGTAAAGCATGCTGAAGATGGAAAAGGTACGGCAGAAGGAATTCGTTTTGTGCAGGCTGATATTGAAAGGTGGGTTCATGAAGTCCCTTCATGCTCGGTAGATATCATCGTTTCCAATGCTTGTTTTCAATGGTTGCGTCATCCTCAACGGACCTTGACCGGCTTGAAACGTATACTCCGTCCAAGAGGCAGGCTTCTGTTCACAACTTTTGGGACGGACACTTTTCGGGAGATGCATGAGGCATTTCATGAGGTATATCTAGCCTGCGGAATGCAACCGCAGCGACATGGACTTTCGTTTCATTCGGCTGACGAGTGGAGAGTTATGCTGGAGAGATCAGGTTTTACGAGTTATCGGGAGAAGCGTTTGGTTCATATCGAGAGATATGCTTCAGCAAGAGATTTTCTGCACTCGGTAAAAGGCATGGGGGCCAGCGCTTCGGAAGCGGTTGAAGTACCAGAGGTTAGTCTACGAACTCTGTTTACTCAGATGTACAAGGTGTATGAAGATAGGTTTAGTGTCGGGGCAGCAGGAGGAGTTCGGGCGACATATGACCTCTTGTTCATTGAAGCTGCCATTTCAGATATGAGTGCGATATGAAGCAGCATACGCGGCATATTATACAGATAAATCCCCTCCAAGCGGCTTATCAGCCATGAAGGGGATCTATTTTTTTATCCAGCCAACTATCTAAACCAGGCTTTATTCAGATTGTTCGCAAAGTTGTTATCGTTAAATGGTACATTGGCGCTGCCAAAGTCTGTTGTATTCAGGGCATTACGCGCAGCTGGAGTCAGATCATCCCAACCGATTAGCAGCTGAGTTCCCCCAACAACGTTGGTTACACCAAGCTCATGATTGAGCGGCCAGGTGCTATTATAGGAGATTTTCGGATGATCGCCCTGCATGTTGCTGTTGCTTGGTGCCACTTTGGTGAAATGTCCATGACCTGAGTAGGCGATCGAGAGTACTTTGGGATTAGCAACTGCCGGGTTGTCTACCCATACGACAATGCCTTCCCAGTCATGACGATGTCCAAATCCCGGAGAAGGGTTGTCTTTAGGGAAGTACCATGCGTACATGATCGCCCACACTCCATTATGCCAAGCAGAACGAGAGTAGACCTGACCCAGATTGGAGCCGCATCCACCATTGTGTGATCCTGACGTTGCCAAGCCTGCACTGGTGTTGCCTTGTGCATCAACGGCTGGAAAAGGCACGCATCCATGATAGACCTTCAGGAAAGGTTGAAAACGTTTGGCTGTGATTTGCGTGGCCGTTACGGGTGTGACTTCTTGAAAACCGACGACCTGGTCATGATTAATGACGGCTGCTTCCGCAACGGTGCCTATCGGTAAATAGGCGAGGAGGGTAACCATTAGCATCAGTACCAGTTTTTTGGTTGTTTGCATCGTGCAATTCTCCTTTGTAAACGTAGTAGAGTGAAGTCAGTTATGTATGGATGCGTTCTGTATATTCATGGTACTGGAAAAATATTGATTCGGGTTATATTTTTATATTGAGATTTGTAAATTTGCTGTATATTTTTGTCATACTATATTTATATGTAGACAGTGGAAAGTACCAAGATTAATTCCTGTGCAAGCGGGCAGAATGGAAGATCAGTGGTTTTTTTGCCAAAGTAGATGGAGAGAACGGTTTCAAGATGACTTTGACTTGTTTATTAGGGTAAGGGACTTTGGGTGTTAGGGTTTATGCAAAAATCACAGCTGGAATAGGCTAGGACATCTTTACGTTTGATGATATGATAGAAGCAATAGCTTTAGGAATGGGACGTCATTCCTCTGGCATAGTTATATATAGTGTTTGGGCAGGATTAACGAAAGTGCATGGTTGTGTTAATTGAAATGATGCCCCTTGGTGGACTGATGCAGCGTAAGAAGATGAGGTCATTCGGACTCATGGATAATGTGGAATAGGTGGCGTATCAGATGAAGAGAGCTCGATTAATATATAATCCGACTTCAGGCCGGGAAGAAATGAAGAAACGTCTGGCTGATATTTTGCAGCGTTTGGATCAAGGCGGCATAGAGGCTTCGTGTCACGCAACAACGGGGGAAGGCGATGCAACCCGGGAAGCGGAAATTGCGATTGAACGCGGATATGACATGATTCTTGCTGCTGGTGGAGACGGTACGTTGTATGAGGTCATTAATGGTATGGCTGAACGGGAGAATCGTCCTCCGCTGGGTGTATTTCCTTTGGGAACGACCAATGATTTTGCACGTGCGCTGGGTATTCCAAGACAATGGGAAGATTACGTGGATCTGGTCATTCAACAGCAGACCCGCCCACTCGATCTGGGCAAGGCGAATGACAGGTATTTTATCAACATCGCCGGCGGTGGATCGTTAACCGAACTCACCTATGAAGTGCCGAGCCGTTTGAAAACGATGATCGGGCAACTGGCCTATTATATGAAGGGGATTGAGAAAATGGCAAGCCTGTCCCCGCAGGAATTAATCATTCGTGCGAATGGTCAGGAAGAAATTCATGACGAATTCATGCTGTTCCTCATTGCGAATACGAACTCCGTTGGCGGCTTTGAGAAGCTCGCTCCGGGGGCAACCATCGATGATGGGTTGTTCGATGTCATTGGTGTACGCAAATGTAACCTGGCGGATATGATCCGTCTTGTTACGCTGGCGCTGCGCGGAGAGCATCTGAACGACAAAAAAGTCGTACATTTCCAGACGGATCACATGGAGATCACTTCACCGGGGTATGTGCAACTGAATCTGGATGGTGAACTGGGCGGCACCTTGCCAGCAACGTTTACGAATCTAAAGCATCATCTGCAGCTATTCCATCGGTAAGTTTGTACATCAAAATAACGTCTCTGAGATTCGTTAGAATTTTGGAACGTTATTTTTGGCGTGAAGAAGGCAATTCTTTTATTAAGATTACGAAAAATTACGGAAAAGTTCAGAACAGTTCAGAACAGCTTAGGTTAACTCACCGTCATTGCAGGCGGTGTACTATATAAGAAAGAAGTGAATGTACGTTGTCAAATACGAACCGCAGCGGTCGTGGAAAAAACCGCCGGAATTCGGCTGCTCCTCAAGGGAAAGGGAAGGCTTCAGCTTCCCGTCAGCCAAGTCAATCCATGCAATCCACTCGTCCATCTACAAGTCAGTCTGGTAAAGAGGTACGGCCAAATGGTGCATCTCTTTCTGGTTCGCGTTCCAAAGGCAGAGCACGTGAATCCGCGCCAATTGAAGGATTGCCTGTTAGCAAAAATGAAGAAACCGTCATTGAGATCATTGGCATGAACCATGACGGCGAGGGTGTAGGCCGTGCGGATGGATACACACTTTTTGTGCAGGGTGCTCTTCCTGGGGAAACCGTGCGCGTGCGCGTTATGAAAACGAAGAAGCAGTACGGGTACGCCAAGTTGCTTGAGATTGTCAAAGCCAGTCCAGATCGTGTATCTGCACCATGTCCGATCTACGATCAATGCGGCGGATGCCAGATTCAGCATATGAGCTACGCTGGTCAACTGGCGTGGAAACGTCAGCTTGTGATCGATAATTTGCAAAGGATCGGGAAGCTGAATGTGCTGGTGGAGGATGAGACGAACGAGGAAAATACAGAACATGCGATTCGTGTCTTGCCAACGATGGGCATGGACGAGCCGTGGCGTTATCGGAATAAGGCACAGGTGCCGATTGGTGTAACCGAAGGTGGATTGGTGGGTGGTTTCTATGCCAAAGGAAGTCACCGAATCATCGACATGGAAACCTGTCTTATTCAACACGAGCACAATGATGAAGTTGTAGCGAAGGTGAAGGAGATTGGTAGCCATCTCGGCATCAGTGCATACAACGAAGAAACAGGCCGAGGCCTGTTGCGTCATGTCGTGGTGAAAAAGGCGTTCCGTACAGGCGAGATGATGCTCGTTCTGGTGACGAATGGTCGGGACATTCAACACAAAGATGAGTGGATCGGCAGTATCCGTGAAGCGATCCCTCAAGTGGCGAGCATCTGTCAGAACGTGAACAAAAAGCAGACGAACGTGATTTTCGGTGATGAGACCCGTGTCCTGTGGGGCCGCGATGTAATCTATGATTTTATCGGGGACGTTCAATTTGCGATCTCTCCACGTTCGTTTTACCAGGTCAATCCGGTACAGACTGAAGTGCTGTATGGAAAAACGGTAGAATACGCCGGGCTGAGTGGAAAAGAAACCGTAATTGATGCCTATTGCGGCATCGGAACGATCTCTCTTTTCCTGGCACAGCATGCAGATCAGGTGTACGGGGTAGAGGTTGTGCCCGAAGCCATTGAGGATGCTCGCAGCAATGCGATGCTGAACGAGATGAAGAATGTGAAATTCGAAGTTGGCGCCTCCGAGGACGTCATCCCTCGCTGGAAAGAACAAGGCATCGAAGCCGACGTCATCGTCGTCGATCCCCCACGCAAAGGTTGCGACCCGCGTCTGCTCGATACCATCCTGGAGATGAAGCCGGAACGCGTGGTGTACGTGAGCTGTAATCCGAGTACGCTGGCACGTGATTTGAGAGTGCTGGAGGATGGCGGCTATCGCACGGTAGAGGTCACGCCGGTGGATATGTTCCCGCATACGGTGCATGTGGAGAGTGTAGCTTTGTTGGAGCGGCGGGGTTTGGAGTAAGTGGATCGATGAGCTGGGGACGAAATGGGGACGCAATATATTTACGTCCCTATTTTTTTGATTTTAAATTTATGATTCAACGAATTAGCTGTCATTGATTTATCTGATATCGGATAAACATTATGGTTTTAAAGACATTCTTGAATTCTCATAGGAATCGACCATAACTTATATTATAAATGCTGTATTTACAGTGAACAGATGCTCGATTGCAGGAATTAGAACTTTGCTTCGTCTCATAGCTCAGTTATAAAGCCTGCAGCTGAGCTGCAGAATAAATAAGGGCGTTACAATAAAATGCTGATGGACTTTATTGAAATTAGTCTTAAGCCCCACTCAATTATGTCCAATATTTGAGTCGAACTCCTACTGAAATGAGCCATTGAGAGCGAGAAGAGGAAGATTAAGAAAATTGATTGTACTTAAAAAAATTATAAATTACATACTTTTTTAGCGAATTCAAGAGCGTCCTTTCCTTTGGAAGAATTTAATATTTCTTTATACGGGTAGAAAGTTGAAAGGTCTCCAAGTGGATCTGTACTTAGGATTTGAGGAAAAGTAATTAGCCACATAGTTGAAATCCAGGCTATAGTTATTTCAGCGAGTTCAGTAAATCTTTCGAATAAATCTTCCTCGAGTTGTGGGGCATTGTAACCTAAATTCATGCTATTAGTCGGAGTTTTGTCATTAGCGAAAGGTCTTCCATGACTAAAGTTACATAAATAGTGATAGAAGTTGAGGCAGTCTTTTGGAAACTCCCAAGAGTATTCACTATTGAATTTTTGGACATTAGGTTGTTTTTTTATTAACGAAGTGGTTGTTCCCCAATTTGGTGTTTTGCTCAAACCACTATCCCATTTCGAAAATTCAGAATTGTATCCCGTCTTGTTCTTTTTGCTATGAYCATTTTCATGTATTTGAAAATACAAGGCTGCATTGGAGACATCGAGAGCATTACGAAGGCAAGAAGCAGCTGCTTTATAAAATCCACAAGCAATGTTCCAGTTTGCAGCGTTAAGATCGTCCATAACATCAATAAAGGTCCAATTAAGAATTTCATCATCAGTATCAATGCCCTCAGAATTGTCAATAGCGGTATAGCCATAAATGAAAACAAAGAGATCCGCGATTTGCGTCCCAATTGCATCAATCTTATCGGCACAGTCTTTGTTAGCGAGAGTATCTTGATAAGCCTGAATTGCAAGAGATTTAATATTTCGTGCCGCATAAGTAGAAGTGGATTCAGTAGGAAAGGACATTCTTATTTTCACTTCTTTCATATTAAAATTAATGGTAAATAAATTTTGTGGAATTAAGTTTAACATATTGTATCGGATACGACAGTGTGAAAGTATTACGATGCCTTACAACTCTCTAGGGTATTCTTAAAAGTAAATATGGCCTGACATAGCTTTGACTTTAATTTTATTAAAATCATTCGATTGAATCTAGTGTTAAGACAAGCCCTAGTTTTGAGAAGTTGTTAAGCTAAATTAGTTTATCTGATTATAACTCTAAAACTGATTCAAATTTATCTGCAGCGCATTAATCAGCCGCCAGCAAAACGTGACCATACACGTTCAAAGTGGTCCCTATGTTTCCATGTCTGGATCGGCTACATTCCGTGTCTTTTTTTGTACCTGTAATAATGAAGTAATTACTGATTTAGTAAACACCGTGTGTTCGTTAGCGATTCCAGTTTGAAATCGAGCCATTCTTCTTAAAGGATCGACGTTCGTTCTTGAAAGCCCCACAGCAAGATTTGAACATCTTCTTGGCTTCAACGGGCTTTTTCAAAATTGTTGACAATTGGCATATATGTAATTATATTTAATATATCAATTGCTTGGTGCTGTAAAGCACTAGTGTAAACGCTCTCCAAGCAACATTTTACGCAATATAGTTCAATCCCGTCGAGGGAGAAAATGAAAAGGGAATGGGTTACTTAGTCCCAGTTTTGTACATGCCCTATCCATTTACGAGTGACATTCCTCTTCGTTTTGTAAAGCATTTTCAGCAACGCTTCATGGCTTGGGGAAATGCTTTTTTGGTCTTTGCTATGTTGACGATGGTAACCCTCAATTATTTCCGTCGTTGTACTCTTCACGTCAAGCTTTTTATGTCCTGCATCGTGTCATACTCCGCCTCCAACATGAATTGCAGCATCTCTGCAAACAACTCTGTAAACAACTCTTTCAGTGCAAATTCACCTTGTTTATCGTTATGAACATATTCTTCTTCACAATCACTCTCACTTGCTCATCACGTATACGATCCTCTCTAATCAGCCTTTTTCTAAAGATTATCTAACGGGGGAAACATGATGTCTAATTCAATAGAATTGATCTTGAAAGACGAAATTTTTGCTGAGCTGGACATCGAGTATCCGGAAGACCACGATACCCGTTTGTTGGACCAAGGGATCGATTCAGTAAGCTTCGTCAAGCTTATTGTTCTAGTGGAATCGAAGTTTAACATCTCGATCCCTGATGAAGATCTGTTATTTGAGAATTTCTCCACGGCTGGATTAATCCTTAATTATTTGACTGAGAAAACGCTATGATGACTATCATTCAGCGTCTATTTCTGGAGGCAACGAATCGCCAAGATCATGTTATCTTTGAAGATCTAAAGCAACAATGGACTTACGCAGAGGTGATGACAGAAGCTTATCTGATTGCTTTATATATCCACAAGAATTTTAAGCTTGAGTCCGGAAGTCATGTTGCATTATACACAAATAATGAGCCCTTGTTCATTTTTGCGGCGCTTGGCATTCAATTCTGTGGTTATGTGTTAGTACCGGTTCCTTATTCGGCATCCAATACTGAAATTGAGAATATTTTAAATGCCAGTGACGCCAAATTGGTTATCAGCAAATCTGCACAGCCTGCGCATATCAATTGCGACATTCCTTGGGTTACCGCTCAGGATTTATCGCAAGAACCCATGCCTTCGTTCGAATCGATCTCGTTAACCAATCAGTCCGATCCCAAGCAATGTGCGATTCTCCTTCCTACATCGGGCACAACCGGAAAATCTAAAATCGTTATGTTATCCCATCGGAATGTATTAACGAATGCGCTGGCACATGGCAGAAAGGTGGGGTATACGGATCAAGATTCATTTCTTGTAACGATGCCCGTTCATTTCAGTTCTACGATTGTCACGCAATTGATTTCTTGCATGTTATATGGAACCCGAATTAAACTTATCAGCTTACCCATGCTGCCACGCACCGCGTTTAAACTGTTTCAGAATAAGACGGTCACGGCATTCTCGGCGGTGCCTACGCAATTGATGCAGTTTGTTTCTGATTTCCATCAGACAAAGAACTGGAGTGCCTTTGATTCCATTGAACTTATTGTAATTAGCGGTGCGGCGACTCCCGCGAAATTGGTAGACCATCTTCAGACTGTATTTCCCCACGCAGACATTATTCAAACCTATGGATTGACCGAAGCTTCTCCGCGGGTGAGCATGATGGAACGGGGAGAGCCCTCCTTATCCTGTGGAACACCCATCAATGACGTTTCTATTCGTCTTGTTGACGAAGAAGAGAATGAGGTTGAAGGAGCAGATATCGGAGAAATTTGGGTCAAGGGCCCGAATGTGATGCTCGGTTATTACAAAAACCCGGAGTTAACGAACGATACCATTATCGAGGGTTGGTTAAAGACAGGAGATTTGGGATATTGGAATGAATCAGGATGTCTTATACTCACAGGCCGAAAGAAGAATATCATTATATCCGGCGGTATCAATATCTATCCGGAAGAAATCGAGGAATTTTTGTATGGCTTGAAAGAAGTGGAGGAGGTCATGGTTGTTGGTGTACACGATGATCTTTTAGGGGAAGTGCCCATCGCATTTCTGAAAGTTTTTAATGAATACCCGATTGATATAGATGCACTGACACGACATTGCAACTTGCATTTGTCATCGTATAAAGTGCCTAGACAATGGAGGATTATCGATCACATTCCAAAAACAAAAACAGGAAAACTGGACAGGGCAAGCACGAAGCGCTTATTGCTAAATGAGATATACTGATTCGGAATCTTTGAGCCATTTAACCAAATAACCAGGGGTGAAGGAAAGGTTGAAAAATTCAACTCAAACGTTAGGCAGAAAAATATTGCCGGTCAGTTACCCGATGATTACAACCTATACGCAACATGCTCATCTCTTGTCCATACTTACCCATTACGAGTGCGCTCACCCATGGATATTTAACAATTATATTCAATTATTCATTAACAAAGATTATAAACATCATTGGGGAGATTTTTATTTCCCTGTGACTTATGAGCTACGGCCTTCGGATGCGTGCAAATGGATTACGACTCAAAAGTTACATAGAGATACTGTAACAACTAAATGGGACTCTGTTACTCATTTTATTATAGAAAATATTAATGCGAATAACTATGTCCACACCATGATCAATTATTTCTACGTGCCCCTAAGCGATCGCTACAATAAACTTCAATTGCATCATGACATATTTGTTTACGGCTATGATTTGGATAGAGAGATATTGTATGTTTCCGATTTTTTTAAGAACGGGGTGTATAGTCAGGCTGAGATATCATTTAATGATTTCAATCTTGCGTTCGACATGAATCATCTAACAACGAATCATGATTATCTAAGAGAGATGGTTTATCTGTATACATTCAATGATCAATATCAGGATAAATTCAGTGCAGATACCCTGGTGAATTCTATAAGAAATTATTTTACTAACAAAACGCCGGAGTATTGGGAGATGTTCAACTATGGGGGCGACAGGGATAATCTTGACTTCGGTATGCAAATATACACAACTCTATTTAATCATGCGAAAGAGACATCGGAACATAAGGCTATGCTTGATATAAGACCCTTTCATTTACTTTATGATCATAAGAAGATGATGACGCTAAGATTCAAGTACTTGTACGATAATCGGCATTTAATTGAATTAAATCAAGAGCATATAGATGAATACACAGCCATTGAACTTAAAGCAAAGATCCTTGTGAATCTAGCGATTAAATATAATTTGACAAAGGATACGAATACTTCCGAAAGCTTACAAACGCTGATTATGAATATAGAAAATGAAGAATCCATATTCCTTGAACGATGGCTGAAGAAGGTAGGCATTCAGTAATGTTGCGGGAGTAGAGATGATGTCAGTTGTGGATATCTCTTCTTGCACCCAAATAGAAGCCTTAGCCCGAAGCCAGTGATGATCCGGGCATTTTTTGGAGGGAGTGATGCCGGGATTATAATCGTTGCGATACAGCGTATTGAGTAAGCCAAACCGTTGCCCTTATCTTAAAGCTTCCGTTTGCTGACAGTCTATTTCCTTCTTGTCTTTCAGGCGATCCGCATGGCTTCATGCGCTTTTTCCGGTACAACCACAACAAATCCACTCACCCAAGAATCTCTCCTAGTATTTGACCCGACATCTTGTGATTCATGCCATAGAACCATACCTAACAGACAGACGAGAAGTTTTCAGTATATCGACAATTTGCTGGAAGGGGTTATAAGATTTCTGGGCATCACGTATGAACAGCCTGTCAATTTGGGAATACGCAGGAACTTGCCCTTCATGAATTCTCGCAAATTTTTGAAAGAACTCCATGAGGCACTCGCTAGAACGATCCAGTATTACCAGGTTCAATATATCCATTACACGGGAGGTACCTATGCAAGAACAGATCATAGCGATGATAAGCGAAGTCAAGGATGACGCCCAGCTGGAAAACAGCTTGAACGGTCATTCCAGCATCATGGAAGATGGGGGAATGGACTCTTTACAGCTAATTACTTTCTTATTGAAGGTGGAGGAGCACTTCGGCATTGAAATCGATTTTGAACAATTCGACTTCGATTGCATGGAATCGGTTACAATCTTCTGCAATTATATCTCGGAGCTGCAGAAGACGGCATCTGCATGAACGATAGACGCAAGTTCGAGCTCGTTATCGGGACATTTGACGCGGAACGCTTCTGGCGCGACCCTAATCAAGCCAAACTGCCGTCGTTTAACGATCCTCAAATGGAGAATGTCGTGATGGCCATGGATGAGTTGCTTTTCCCATTTTGCGGGGAGCAGGATAGGCTTATTACCCGTTATCGAATGAACGCTTCTCATAAAGCGTATTTGCATGAGATCGGATTCAGATTTCTGTCCAATTCAACCGATCTTGAGAGTCCTGATACAGGAAGCACAGGCAGAACGGCCAATATATTCGACCTGCTCACCGCAACTGATCATGTGGGTGACATAGATCCAGACTGGCTGAACGGCGCCCGGTTATCGCCTTTTGCGGTCATTCCGGGAGCGGACCGTGCTGCCGCGCGTTTCGGGTTGGAACAGGATTGTCCAGCTGTCGAGACGGTTCAGACGGTTAATTCTAAGCTGTATTCAACCGAATTGAACCGTCGCCTTGGGCTTCGGTGTGACAGCCAGACGGTCTATTCCCACGAAGAGCTGCTGTCAAGCGGCTTGGCTCTGCTGAAACAAGGCCCCTTTCTGATCAAAGATGAGTTTGGGGTATCCGGGAAGGGAAATTTGCTAATCGAGTCGGAAGCAATTCTGCGGCGGGTCACATCCTATCTTGCCGATCAGTGTGGAAAGGGAAGAACGGTTCGGTTTATTATTGAGCCGTTCCTCTTCAAGGAGCTGGATTTCTCTTGCCAATTCCACATTGATCCGGACGGTAAGTACCGGCATGTCTCTGTGCAGCAATTGGTCAATCACGATTTCGCTTACCAAGGCTCCTATACAGCCGATGACAGGCTGCTTCAAATGCTGCACGAAGCGGAGTACTTTGATGTAATGAAGCTGGCGGCCCGCGAGCTTTACCAGTCGGGTTATCACGGCGACGTATGTATCGATTCGATGTTGCTAAGAGACGGACGCATCGTTCCGATTGTTGAGGTCAATGCCAGAAGATCGATGAGTCTGATCAAGCATTACGTTGACCGGTATCTCGAGAAGCACGATACGGCCGGGAGTATGACACATGCGACCTTACAGTTTGCAGGGGATGTATCCTTCGATCAATTGCTGGAATCGCTGGACCGCGAGGGTGTTCTATATAAGCCTGATCAAGGGTTTGGCATGCTACCGTTAAGCGCGAATACACTCTTTATTAACAAGGTCGTCAGCGAGTGCAAGGGGAACCGAAATAAGCAAGTGAAGGGCAGATTGTATTATTCGCTGATCGAGGGGACAGGGGATAACGAACGTTTGTCCGCGAAACTTAAGGAGGTTCTGTTGTCGTTATCTTTCAAGATCGCCCGCTGATGCATTCCGAAGTGCCTGAAACCATGGATGGAGGAAGAGAGTTTATGGGGAAGCGGAAAGTAACAATTCTATGCTCGGGTTTCGGTCTGGGATTTTATATTCCCGGCCTGTTAGCTGCCAGCGATTTCGGGAAAAGGGATATCGCGACGGAAGTGCTCGTGTTCGAAAGCTATTTGGAGCATGACAAGAGGGAGCATATTGCGGACAGCAGGACGGCTTACCACAATAATTTCGCACTTGCCAATTTTTCGGCCCGAATGCCGATGGATATCCGCAGTAGTATAGATTATGCCCAGGTCGAGCTATTGCTGGAGGCGTGGAAAGCAGAAGAACGCTACGAATTCATATCGCTATCCGGACACTGGGTCTATATTTTGGATTTGTATAGGGAGAAGATGTTGCCGAATCCGATTCATGTAGACCTGCTCTACGTCGATTCAGATCTGGCCCCGTCCTGGAAGAGCCTGAAGAAGTTTCATCCCCGGTATGACGAGCATTATTACAATGCATGTCTCTATGACACCGATAAGATGGCGATTCGATGCGAAATCCCGGTTCTTTCTGGTACGCCACTGCCCTTCGAATCAAGGAAACAGCGGCTTGTTGTTCATGGCGGCGGCTGGGGGATGGGCACTTATCAAAATACAATTCCAGAGCTTGCCGGCCATAACTATGGGCTTGATATTGTAGCTTACGACTGGAAGGAAGCGAAGCCCGATCCCGATCACCGATATTGGATGAACGATCCGGAATGGTGTTCATGGGTGAAGAGCGCTAACGGCCTCCACGAATTTCCGCCATATATTGAAATAGCGGGAGAAGATACGAATTCATACACCGCTGAGGCTGATCATCATTGGTTATTTGACGTCGCTTCTGAGGCAATGGCTATCGTGGCGAAGCCGGGAGCGGGCACATTGATCGACTCGCTTGCCTCCGAAACCCCTCTTATTCTTCTGGAGCCGTTCGGCAGTCATGAGCTTAGCAATCTGGAATTGTGGGAGTCGCTTGGATTTGGAATACGCTACGAGAAGTGGCGAGAGATGGATTTTTCTGTAGATATCCTTAAGGAGATGCATCAAGCGATCAAGAACAGACCCGGTGAACGGACGAATTATGTGGATCACTATTGTTCAAGGGTTGTGTTAACGAAGAGCTAAGATATCAATGGCAGAAGGGGTAATGCGATGAGCTTAAGTAAATTGAGTGTTGCCAAGGATACGGTGAGCTATCCGAGATGGATCGTCTTGCAGCTGCTAGAGGAGTGCAATTTACGATGTAAGATGTGTTATGAATGGGGACTCGAAGGGCCCTACAAAAGCAAAAAAACATTAGCGCAGCTGGACCCGGAGCTGATCAAAAAGATCATCATCGAGTGCAGCCCCGGCAAGCCGTATTACGATTTCTTCGGCGGCGAGCCGCTGATGTACCCTTGGCTGAGCGACATTCTCGCCATGATCAATCATTATGGAAGCATAGCCGACTTCCCCACGAACGGCACACTGCTTGAGAAGCATGCCGAGATGTTAGTCGAGACTCCGCCTAATAAGATCTGGGTGTCGCTCGATGGCCCCGAGGATATCAACGACAGGCAGAGGGGCAAAGGCGTATTCAAGAAAGTAATCAAAGGGATCGAGAAGCTATATGAGCTCCGGCAAAGCAAAGGCAAGCAATTTCCGAAGATGGGTGTATCCTTTATCATTACGCCCTTGACCTATATGTACGTCGAGGAATTTTTCTTTAAGCATATCGACTTGTCGAAGTTGGATCATATCAGCATGGAAGTGCAGCTCTATGCCACGGAAGAGCAGTATTCCCAGTATGTGGAGGTTCTTCGTGAGGAATTCGGCGTGCATGAAGCTCCGTATGCCAAGGGGATGGTCTGGCAAGACAACAGTTCGTTCAGCCAGATCGATATTCCCGAATTGACCAGACAGCTCAATAATGTTAGAGATTATTGCTTGAAAAACAGTATCCATGTGATTACCTATCCCAAGACGATAGATGAACCGAATTTGCACAACTATTTCTCGGGACAATTCCATCAGATGGCGGATAAACGAAACCGTTGCTCCCTTCCATGGACTTATGCGGAGATTACGGCAAGGGGTGACGTCTCGCCCTGCCATGCATTCTATGATTTGACCTTCGGCAACGTGAACGAAGAGAATTTGCTGGATATCTGGCGCAGTGACAATTACAAAGAGTATCGCGCGTATATGAAAAAAAATATGCTTCCGATTTGTACGGCTTGTTCAAGGTATTATATCTACTGATTCATGTGAATAACCTATTACGTTTAAGAAGGGTGTGTTGATATGAATCCGAAATCTGAGATTAAGCATTCCGCAAAGGATCTACAAATATTGAAACGTACGATCAAGAATACGGTGGAAACCAAGCGGAACATGGAGAAAATAGCGGGTTACGCGACACCGTTGCCAGAGTCGGTCGGAATTAAACTGACGAACCAATGCAACTTGCGCTGCAAACATTGCTATCAATGGAACGACACCGGCTACCATCACTTTATGACACCGGAGCAGCAGCGCGAACAGCTCGACTACGGGCTGCTGGAGAAGCTGATCCTTGAGACGGAACCAGCCAAGTCGAGACTCTATATCTGGGGCGGCGAGCCGCTTGTATACAGTCATTTCGACCGTTTGGCCGATTTGCTTGAAGCCCATCCTCGTGAGACGACGATCTGCACGAACGCGGTGCTGATCGAGCGAAAGCTGGACGCCTTGCTGAGAATCTCCGACAACCTGGAGCTGCTGATTGCGCTTGATGGATTCGAAGAAGAGAATGATGCGCTTCGCGGCAAAGGGGTATTCAACAAGGCGATAGATGCGATCCGGAAGCTGGTCGAGCTACGCAAGGAAAACCGGTTCAGGGGCAAAATTACGATCCATACCGTCGTTAACGATGGTATGACTGACAAGCTTTACGATCTGCTGGACTTTCTGGAGGGCGTCGGTGTAGATATGGTCATGGTCTGCTTCCCGTGGTACATCTCGGACGAATGCACGCAGGGAATGGACAATTACTTTGACGAGAAGTTCGACTTCCTTCCGGCGAGCGAGCACAGGGGCGAACGAAGCTGGCACGCCTTTAACTACAAGCTCGATCCGGAGCGTATCCCTGCTTTGATGAGCGAGTTGGACCGGGTGAATAATCGGGTCTGGAAAATGCGTTTACGCTACCAGCCGAATCTGGATCATGACCAGATTGAAGATTTCGTGCTCGGCAAAGAGGTGAGGGGTAAAGGCACGATGAACAAGAAGTGCCTGGCTCTCTCGAACCGGATGGACATTACGCCCGATGGAACAATTATCGCATGCAAATTTTTCAAGGAGTTCGAGATCGGCAAATTACATGATACGTCTGTACAGGAATTATGGCATAGCATGACCTACAGAAGGATAAGGGAAATGATGGATGAACGACTGACACCGGCTTGTTCCAAGTGCAGTGTCTTGCATTTGCACGGTGTATAACGATTCTAAATTCACATAAATGAGGTGCACAAGTGAGTATTATCCAGATGGAGGGGTTATCCAAAAGCTTCAAGTATTACGAGAAAGAACTGGGGCTCAAAAAATCGCTCAAAAATTTAGTGAGGCGGAAATCACTGATCAAAGAAGCGGTTAGCGAAATATCACTTGTAATCGAGCAGGGTGAGATGGTCGGATTTTTAGGCCCGAACGGTTCCGGCAAAACAACTACGCTTAAGATGCTGTCCGGCATCTTGTATCCGACAAGCGGGCAAGCGACGGTATTAGGCTATGTCCCTTGGGAACGAAAAAAAGAATTCAAGATGCAGTTCTCGATCGTGATGGGGCAGAAATCACAGTTGTGGTGGGATTTACCGGCGAACGAATCGTTGTACCTGAACAAATGCATTTATGAGGTCGAGGATAAGCCCTACAACCTTGTTCTGGATGAGCTTACAGAGATGCTTGACGTTAAAGATCTGCTCAATATTCAGGTGCGGAGACTCTCGCTGGGGGAACGGATGAAGATGGAACTTATTGCGTCGCTCATCCACCGGCCCAAGGTGATTTTCCTGGATGAGCCTACAATCGGACTCGATCTGATCTCGCAGAAGCGTATTCGGGAGTTTCTGAAGTATTATAACGAGCAGACGAAGGCAACGGTCATTCTGACAAGCCACTACATGGCGGATATTGAGGATCTATGCAAACGAGCAATCATCATTAATCAAGGGAAGATCGTATACGACGGCGATCTTCGGCGTGTGAACGAGCTGTTGCATGCCAAAAAGATTATCAAGCTGCAATTTACGGATGAAGTGCCGAGGCAAGCGCTAAGCGACTATGGCACGATTACTCAACATGACGGCATGAATGCCGTCATGGAAATTGATAAGCATGACCTCCAGCGGCTTTCCAAAATGATACTGGACCGGTTCCCGATCCTCGATTTCACAGTTGAAGACATACCTGTCGAGCGAGGCATCGAAAGCTTATATCAGAAAGATGGGGGCAAACATGAAAGCCTTGCAGAAGTATAAAAGGACCTACATCCTTGCGCTTCAGAATGCGATGGAGTACCGGGTGGATTTCCTGATGGGCATTATCAGCGGCGGATTTATCATACTTGTCCAATGCTTCCTTTGGACAGCCGTGTTCCGCAGTTCGCCGCAAGAGATTATTAACGGCTATACGTATTCAGAGATCATCATTTATTCCGTGTTGTCCGGCGTTGTCTCCAAGCTGGTTTCTGCCGGCTTCGAAGGGGAGATCGCGAATGATATCAAGACGGGCGGACTAAGCAAATTTATCGCTCAGCCCATTCATTATTTCAGCTATCGGATATGCAATTTCTTCGGTGAGAAAACGGTCCAAACCGGGGTCGTCCTTGTCTTATTCGTCATACTGATGTCCGTGTTTACTCAGATTTGGGAGTTTCCGCTTAGAGTGGGGCAGATCGTTATGTTCCTGGTCAGTATTTTGTTCGGACTGCTCATCAACTTCCTGCTTTTTTATTCGATTAGTGCGCTCGCGTTCATCATTACTGAGGTTTGGGGCGTTTATATCGCGTTCAACCAAGGCGTCTATCTGCTCAGTGGCGCCATCTTTCCGCTTAATATTTTCGGAGATACGTTTGCCACAATTTCCAGCTATTTACCGTTCCAGTATGTCGTATTCTTCCCGGTTAAGATCATCATCGGGAACCTGGCGGTTCATGAGATCGTGAGCGGGCTCCTATTACAGGCCGTTTGGGTAACGGTGCTTTTGGTCATTTCCAAGTTGGCTTGGGATTCCGGGATGAAGAAATATGTAGCCGTTGGAGGTTAGATCTGTGAGTATCAGCTTGAGTGAGATTCGGAAGCATGTACGTATGTTTTTTATTTTCGCAAAGAACAGTTTGGTCGGTTATATGGAATACAAGGCCAATTTCTACTCTGGGTTGATCATGGAGACCGTATTTCTGTTTTCCAAGCTGATCTATGTTATCTTCGTTTTCCAGCTGGGGATCGAAATTAATGGAATTTCTCCTGACCAGATGATGATCTTCACCGGGACCTATACGATTATGATCGCAATCTATACAGGATTGTTTATGGATAACTTTTATAGATTTTCCGGCCATATCCGCAACGGAACGCTGGACTTGTATATGACGAAGCCGCTATCGCTTCAGTTCATGATTTCATTCCGGAACGTTAACTACGCTTTTCCGATTCCGAACCTGATCGCCGGCATCACGATGATCGTAGTGGCTTGGCGGCGGCTTGGCATCGAGCCAAGCTTTATCCATGTGGCCGGATATATCGGCGTGATCTTGAGCAGTACGATCGTGACCTACTCGGTGCTTCTGCTTCCGCAAATTCTTGCTTTCTGGACGGTGAAGTCCGGTTCGATCTTCGACATAATCGACAAATGTTGGGATTTTAACAATATGCCGATGTACATATACCCCAAATGGCTGCAGAGAATAGGACTGTATGTCGTGCCTATCTTGTTTATTACCAACATGCCGTCGGTTTATTTGATCGACCGCTTGGACTTCTTCCTTGGGATATGGATTTTTATAGCTCCTGTGATATCGCTTCTAGTGGTCAGGCTGTTCTGGAAGCTGGCTGTCAGACACTATGAGAGCGCCAGCAGTTAGAGAGATGCCAAAAACAAAATGGTTGAGAGGGTGAAGTGGATGAGCAGGATGGAGTACAAGAGCTTTTCGCCACAGATAGAGACTACTGCCAAGAAGCAACTGGACAACGGGATCGAAATCTATCAAAACAACGAAGGCGAGACCGAGTTCCTCTACAACGAGATTTTCCAGAAGGAGATGTATTTCAAGCACGGGATTACGCTCCCGGATCATGGCACAGTCATGGACGTCGGGGCTAATATCGGCATGTTCACCCTGTATGTCAGCAGCAAGAGCAACTGCAAGGTATATGCCTTTGAGCCACTGCCTCCGACGTTTGAGCTCTTGAAGATGAATACGAGCTCGCTGCCTCGCGTAACAACGGTTAACGTCGGGCTTTCCAATGAGATCAAGGAAGCGGAGTTTGCCTATTTCCCCACGATGTCCACGGATTCTGTCCAGATCAAATACCGGGAGAACCACGATCTGGATCTCCGATACGGGTTAATCAACCATTACCGGGATCAATTTGACGACCCGCGCATGTTAAACCGGTTTGTGGATCAACTTATGTCGCCGAAGTTTCTGAATGAACAAATCCATCGATGCAAGTTAACTACGATCTCTGAAATGATCCGCTATTACGATATGAACGCCATTGATCTGCTCAAAATCGACGTGGAAAAAAGTGAATTTGAGGTCTTGGAAGGCATAGAGCCGGAGGATTGGGGCAAAATCAGGCAAATTGTAATGGAGGTACATGGACTGGACGGAGAACAGATCAGCAGGCTTGAGAACATCTTCCGCACCAACGGCTTCAAGGTCTGGATCGATTACTATGAAGATTTGAATATCCCCAATTACTTTAATGTGTACGCGTTAAATCAAATGCATACACCGTCTGAGTGGTAGTCATGCTACAGCATCTGCATGCAAGGTTGGTATGCTCCAGTTGTAAGGGGATGCTGGTCCAGTCGGAGGCGTTGCTGCAATGCTGCAACTGCGATGCGGTATATACGATCGATGATCGTTATGTATCAATGCTTGACCGGCGTGAGCAGGTTGCCCACTCTTCCGAATGGAACCGGAAAGAGGCTGAAATTCGGGATTATAGCGAGATTTCCAACTCCCTTGCGCTGTCCGGTATAGGCCGATTCGCCACCTTCTTAAATTATGGTTACGTCCCGGATGGGAGTGAGCAACATGCGGTAATCGAGCCCGATGATGCATGGAATAGAAACTCAGTCAAGCTGCTGCTTGAGACAGTGGGCAGGACGGAGATTCGGGGGCGGCAGGTAATCGACATCGGATGCGGCAGGGGAGGAAACATAGCAGCTCTGTCTAAATATTTCAAGCCGCTGTATATTGTCGGTCTCGACATCTGCCCGGCGAATATTACCTATTGCAATGCCAAATCCCGAGGGGGTGAATCGTTCTATCTCGTCGGCGATGCGGAGAATATCCCGTTTGCAGACGAGAGCTTCGATGTGGTGTTAAATATAGAATCTGCACATGCCTATCCGAATCGATCACGATTCTATGAAGAGGTGTACCGGATCATGAGAGGTGGCGGCGTATTTCTGTATACGGAGCTGATGCTGGGAGATCAGGTGGCGCAGAACGTCAGGCTGTTAGAGGAAGTAGGCCTGTCTGTAATCCGCAATCAGGATGTGACTTCGAATGTTCTTCTATCATGTGATGAGAGTGCGAAGCAGCGTACTGGCACACAAGGGATTGCGAGCAACGCCAAAGCGAGCACGAATATTGGAGATATTAATGATTTCATCTCATTGCCCGGCTCGAAGAAATATGAAGAGATGAAGGCAGGAACGCGGCAATACCGTATGATGAACCTTGTTAAGAGGTAATATAGCCGTAATATCAACAATAATTTTGGGCGTGTTTGAAAACCCTGAAGGCGGCAAAAGATGTACTTCAGTAGGTTTCAAGACACATCCTAGTATAGGAGAACTTTTGTATGGAAGAAATGATTTCCCTGGACACCTTTCAGCCCTTCGACGGCATGACAAAAATGTTTCCACATCATAATTTTCCTTATTTTAATTGCGGCTACAATTTGTTGTTGACACTTGCCAGATACTTTAAAAAAGATGAGTTGCCGATTTTGAATAATGTCATTACTATTTATAGATTTGATAAACAAAAAATACAAACAAGAGGATATTTCAAGTTAGAGGTGTTTGATCTTGAGGAGGGAGATCAGATTCTTGAGGAAATGGGGATCTCTATTCGTAAAAAATCCCCTGCACTAGATACGTTACAAGATGAGATCATAAACTCTATTTCTAGTGGTCATCCGATTTCCATATTTATTGATTTATTTTATCAACGCGGGAGAGACTTTTACTATAACAAAAAACATGGACTGCACCCTGTTTTTGTCTATGGCTTCAATCTTGCGAACCAGGAAATATATACGGTTGATGATATTACGGAATACAGACAATATTCTCTGCCATTTTCAGAATTTAAATCGTCATGCATGACTTCAGAACACGTAAAGATGCCAAACTACTTTTGGGAATATGCGCTAGTGCCCCCAGGTAGTCATGAAATCTTGAACAATAAGAATTCAGCACACACAACCATCAATACATTCGTAGAAAATATGTGCAGGTATCAAAATGAAATAACGGAAAGTTTGAATAATATACTGTTGCTCGCAGAAAATTACGAGCTCATTATACAAAATGAAACGATTATAGAAACACTGAGCAGTACGATTTATAGAAAATGTTCTGAGAAATACAGGTTAAATACGCTCTATAAGTACAACATTGATCATATCAATGCAAAACATACGCTTGACCCGTTATTGGACCAAATTATTCATGACTGGAAGACAGTAAGGATCTATTCGAATAAAGCCATCATGTCCCAAAAGTACACTGGGGAAATCATAGACAAGTGCATTGGTTTAATTACAAAAATATATACGAATGAAGTGCATTTTCATAATCAATTATTTTTAATGTTAAAGGCTTTCAGGTAAAATCACATCTAATCTTGCTAAAAATGAGCCACATCAACAGGCATACTGTGCATTCGTCTTTTCATCGTATGAAAACCGCCCCGAACAGAGAATCGGCCACCGTTGTCTGCATCAACATGTTAAACACAAACGGCAGAGATGCCGTTTTTTTTTTTGATTTGTTATAGCACACTAGTCATGTGGAATCAGGGATCTTCCAATACTAAACGTATCTAGAAGCTCGTCTATCGTGTGGTTTTTGAACTCACGTCCACGGTACAGAGTATTGTTCATAGTTATTCTGGATGATAGCTACTATCCTACTATCGTCTCATGGTCAACGCGGTTTGCTCCTTGAATGAAACAGTTGCATTCTATTGCTCGATCCCGCGGTCTAGAGCCGAAGCAGTGAGGTCGTATGTCTCTACAATGGCAGCTGTGGGCTTGCTGTTTTCGCCCCTATTTTTATGTCCAACTAAGTGTAGCCGATCCATTGTAATTAAACTTTATAAAAGATGTTGAAAGAGTTAAAGGATAAAGGTACTATTTGCTAATAGGACAAAATACATAGGTAAAAAGGAGCAATACTTGATGTCTACTCAAGCTTTAACTAAAACAGTAAATAAAGTAAAGGTAAAGCCACTAAAGAATAGGCTAGGAGCTGCTATTGTCTCAATGATTTTGGGTATTATATCTGCCATTTTCGTTGTCTTAGCAATTGTAGCAGAGGTGGTTACATCTGCAAGTGGAGCAGGTTTAACATTTTTTATTATCGCAGGTATTTCCTCATTGGTGGGTTTTCCACTAGGATTAAGTGCAATAAAGTCATCTAAAGGAAGAGGAATGGCAATTGCAGGAATAACTTTAACGATTCTACCTTTTTTATTGATGGTGGCTGCTCTTGTTATAATACTAATGTATATGTTTCTCTAATAATGGCGGTTGGGTTTAGGTACTAATTTCGAGGAAAAATCCCCTCTGTAAAGGGGGGATGATATCAACAACAAAGGGAATAGAGCAATGTAATAAAATATAAGATGATAAATAACGATAAAAATCTCAGTTGTTGTGCGTACATTAGTAGAGTTTTATAGACAGGTTTTGAGAACGAACGTATAGTTATTACCATTTTTAAATGGGGGCAACGGAGCGGGTAATGTCCCGCTTTTTTTTGACCGTAAGTTTGAAAAGGGGTGGCTGACAACAGTCGCTCTTTTATATACCCCCACCCAGGGGCTAGTGAGAAAGTAGATTGTCAACATCAAATCAGACCACTTTTTCAAGGGCTTTCTGGCGATACTGAACAGGCGTCAAAGACCTAGCGAACCATAAAATCAAGATTCATTTAGAAGGGAATCAAAAGAAGTGCAACGTGATAATAGAACTACATACAATCAGCCTAATAGATCATCCGCACAAACTAACAGGGCTGTTAGCGGTCAATCTAGGGCGAATAGTCCCCAAGCAAGTAGTACAAAGAGTGCAAATGCAGTTGTTTGTCGTAAGTGCAAGTCACAGCAAATTGTAGCCAATAAAAAGGGATACAGCTTTGTGAAATTGTTTAAAACGCTGGGATGGATGGGGTTATTTCCTCTCATATTAGTGGTGGTAGGTGCGGTGATGGCTTTTATTATCAATCGAATGTGAGAATCGAAAGTGGTATAAGCAGCACAGGAAGTGATTCTATGGAAGTTCTACTTTTTATCATAGGCATTATTTGTTGGATATCCGTTAGTTTGTCCTTACCTGTAGGTATATTAGTCGGGTTCATTGGTAGAAGTGAAATCGTTAACGGCTGTATGAACTGTAGTTTCAAATGGAGACCTGCTAAGAGGAAGTGAAATTGATGGGGTGAATTTTTACATAACTGACTCCCTTATTGATGTGTAATGAGAAAGTTGCAATATTTTTGCTAAGTATGGACTTTTTTGTATAATGAAGTTGTGAGCATTTAAAAGCCCGTAGGCTTCCATCCATCATTTTTGGTTAGTGGTCGTTTCATGTTTTATTAGGGTGAACGAGCCGTCTTCTGTGTCAGCAGGGACGGCTTTTCTTTTGATTGAATAATTATTTTAGGTTCAAAAAGGGTATGCTCTCGAGGTAGAATTACCTGTGACGTTAATTATGATAATGATTGTGAGTTAATCTAAGACTATATAGTTGTATTCAAAAGAAAGTTGTACACGAACTGAAGGCTAAGATGGATAAAGAGCTAAAATTTTTTAGCAATGTCATTATACAAAAATTATAAAGTATATAGAATGTTCTAACGCTCTGAGATTTGCTGTTCCTCGCTATTAATGGATGAGTGATTTATCGTCTGTATAAAAAACACAGAAACCTCATACGTTAAAGAGGAAGCTAGTCTTAGCCGCCCCTTTCAAAATGCTATTCCCGTAACTTGTATTTAATGTTTCTCAACACATTTGGAGTCGGTTGCTTTATTGATGCGGGAGTAGTGTAAACATCTCAAGAAGTTGACCGAAGAATATCAAGGTCGTGTTAAAACTTATATAGCTGCCTCAAAAAGCCGAGCGAAACTCAGGTATACAATCCTGTTTTCCTTGGCTTTTATCTTTGGTCTGGTCGCATACCCGTCAATCACGATAATAGACTCTCTTATTAGCTTGGTTGGCGTTTCATTTATACGCTTAGATTAAGGATTAGTGGATTGATTACTACAATCATATTTAATACTCATATATATAATTATATACTATTGAATAAAAGTCTTTAATTGTGTTATTATACTGCTAGAATAAAAAATATACTAAAGTAAAGAGGGGGCGCTATGGAAAAGATTGATCAATTGATTGAAGAAGTGAGAAGCATGAAGGATATGATTCAGGAATTGCTTCGATCGAATCAAATGGGTGTCCATTCTAACAACGAAATTAAACAGCTCTTACTTGGACATCTGGAACAATCAGAACATACGTCGATTGAGGATGTCTCTGCCAATGTTTCTGTACAAAATTTAATGGCATTGGAAGCTACACATGAAAATGCTAATGCTGATCTTTTCAAAAGGATTACCAACGTTTATTTCAAAGAGGAGATTAAACGTATTGAGTCTAATAACGTGCGTAAATCAGCACGTAGAGTGTCGGTTGAAGTAGGAGGAGCTATGTGTGAGTTTCTAACTCAACAATTACATGACACAGGGCTTAGTTTTAATCGTTATGCTGATGGATTAATCATCGTATCGTCCAAAGAAACTCAAATTGGTGCTATCAAGATATTATCCGATCTTGGCTTTTATCGTGGAGAGCAGTGGTTTGAATTCGCTAATGAAATTGTGAAGCATTGCAAATCAAAGTACGATATTACGAACAAACGAATTTTCTTTGTCATTACCTCACTTCGAAATGGATTGGATCAAAAATATGTTGTTAATCTTCTTGGCAGGGAGATTCGATCAAATTTGGAATTTATGAAAAATCGAAATTTAGTGAACGAATACGTAGAAAAATTTACTGATTTGACAATGTCCCTGACAGACCCCAGAAAACAGATATATGTTATGGCATCGGAGCTCCACCCCAATGTTGTTGCAGATGATTTACACAAAATGAATGATGAACAGAGACGGGAGGCATTTAAGCAAATCGAGGAATATGATTGGATTTCTGATATAAACGGATTATTAGTGGAATTGCGACGTCTGGCTTTAAGTAGTGATTAAGTACCCTTTGTAGCGAGTGAATTTGTGGTAGTTAATCATTTGAGTTACAACGATTGATTAAGTCGTATTATAAAAATAGAGAGGAAAGTGAAAAATATGTCAAAACATTACACAACCGATGAGAAGGTATTGCTTGATTGGATAACTTCCAAAATTTCTCATCCCGATGAAATGCCAGCGATTACTCCAGCATTAGCAATAATTCTAGGTCGGACTGATGTTGCGATACGGCACCAAATTGAAGATAGAAAAAAGTCACAAGGTTTCTCAGGATGGATATTTCCAAACTAATATTCTAAAACGAGTTTATTTTCGAAAACAAGTCGATCTGATTCAGGGTTATTCACTACTTAAATACAATTGAATAGCCCTGAAAAATGAGCATACTTGATCAATTGATAGCCGAGGAAGAAACAATCAAACTAAAGCAGAGGATGTACTCGTTATTGAAGATCATTTTAAAAGGATTCCGACTAAGAGAAGATTCAACAATCGTTTGAGTGATATTTTGTATATTAGTGGTCCTATATTCCTTAGTTTAGCTCTACTATGTAAGTGCAAATCCACAGTTAATCTATTAAAAACACTTCTTATGAAGCAACAGCCTAAGAAGGAATTGAGAAAGGAAGACACAGATGAATCGGACGTATTTATATAACTATATTGAAGAAAAATTAATAGTATTGGCTACTAAGTTAAAGTTGCGAGGAAAACTAAATATATTAGATCTAAATATTCATTCCGAAATGTTTTTTTCCGATTTGCTTGAACTTGTGTATGATTATAAATTGGTCAATCTAAATACGTACAAACCAAATGCTGAGGGTATTGACTTAATAGACAAAGAAAAAAAGATAATTGCTCAGGTATCATCGACATGTAGCAAAAAGAAAGTTGAAGATTCATTAAATAAAGAGATATTAACAGAATACCAGGGTTACCGATTTAAGTTTATATCAATAGCAGATGATGCAACAAATTTAAGAAATAAGACCTTTACAAACCCATATGGGATATTATTCTCTCCTGTTGATGATATATTAGATATTTTTAAGATAATGAATATTGTAATACATAAGTCAATCAATGAACAAGAAAAGATATATTCTTTTATAAAGAAAGAACTAGGGACGGAATTAGAGGGTATTAACTTTACAGCACAACAAAGTTCTTATGCAAGTGAGTTTGCTGAAAATATGAAAGATGTTTTCGTTAAAACAAATATATTTGATACTGGATTAGAGGTATTAAAACATTCGAATATATTAATTTTAGAGGGACAATCTGGTATTGGGAAAACATCGACAGCAATGATGATAGCTAATTCTCTTGTAAGTAAAAGTAATTTTTCCAAGTTAACTAGTATAGATGGTTCAGATAAATTGGGATCGAAAAGTATTGAGGATTTCCTTAAGAGTCTAAAAAAATCTGCTAAAGAAGATGAAGTTATAATTTTTGATGATTTTTTAGGTAAAACGAAATTAAATGGATCTGAAGATTATTTGTTACAAATTGAAGAGTTATTAAAGTTTATGAAACAATGTAAAACTAAAAAAATTGTTTTTACTACTCGAACTACAATATTTGAAAACTCTAAGAAGCTAAATGAAAGCCTCGCTCAATTTTTTGAATACGATACGAAAGTGTTGTCAGTTTCAGAAGAATATGTTATAGATGATCGGATTAACATTTTTGGTAAGTATATTTTGAAAAATGATATTAAAGAGAAAATTGGTTTTTTGCTAAATGATAAAAAAACACTTTATGCAACCATTCAGCATGTGAACTTCAGTCCTTTGATAATTGAAAGAGCTACTTCTGATTGCAAATCGAAAGAACCAGAGCAGATTGGGGAGACTATATTAAACCATCTTGATAATCCAAATTTTATATGGGAAAAAGAAGTTAGCGCTTTGGATAATAATGCTTTAAACTATATATTTGTTCTTTATTCACTCTCAGATACATTTGTTGAACAGAGATTTGTTGATGAATGTTTTGAAAAGTTCAATAAAACAATGGGAATTAAGAAAATTGAGGACCTCAATGACACAAAGAGAGGATTGAAAGCACTACTTTCTTATGATAACGGAAATAATATTTCATTTAGACATCCCTCTATAATTGATTATTTGTCTAAAAAAATATATCAGGTCAAAGAGAATCTTATTTCATCAGCGGTATTTTATGAACAAATTGAGAGATTGGATGAAACTAAGGAGGAAATTAATAGGCTATTACTAAATCCTCAAGAATTTTTTGAACTTAAAGTTTTACCGTTTAAATATATGAATGATAAACTTGAACTTCCAAATACGATATGTATATCGTATTTAAAAAGTATATTTGAATGTAATTTTCAGAATAAGCAATATGAGAATATTATAAATGAGGTTTTAAAAATAGTATTCCAACACGGTCACATATTGTTAATGTGGGCCTCAGAAATAGTTATTAATACTCTAAATTTGAAATACTTTAACATGAGCGAGATAATAAACAATGAAAAATATATGGAAATGTTATATCGTGCTTCGAACTCAGAGAATATATGGGAACTTATTCAGGTTACTGAGGAAAAAGATGAACAAGGTTATGATTTTGATAAGATGAAGAAATATGTTCAAACCGAATTATTGAGAAAACTGGAGGATACCGCCTCGTGGGCTTGTGAAGAAGAAATTGCATCTTGTTTTGAGACATATATGAATGATTCCATTGATAATTATTCTGATGAGGAAGATTATGAAGTAATAGCCTGTGAGATTATCAATAATATTATTGAAGATATTGATGCGGTGCAGATTGGGCGAGAAAGCATGAAAAAAATAGCGAAAAAAATAGGTTTGTATAATGTCAACTATAACAGTGTAGACTATGATTTATACAATCACGAAAGTTTGGTAGATGATTATGCAATAAACTTAATTGAGGAATACTTTCTCTATAAATAGAGATCAGAGATATAAAAGTGTGAAAGAGTCTTTATGTGGAGTCGATTCTAATGATTTACTTCATAAAAACTCTTCTATGATGTAGCAAATGGTAAGCTCATTGCTCCGCTGGCAATCAGGTTTCAATATCTCTTTGTTGATGAAGTTCAAGATACCGATCTCTTGCAGGAAAGAGTTATTGACCATTTGCTTTATCATCTCATACATATATTAGTTCTTGTTGATCGTAAACGGGCAATCTATGGATTTCTCGGCGCAGATGAGTTAATTATAAAAAAAGATGGCTGATGAGAATAATGTACCTATGTTGTCTTTAAACGCATTACACCGTCAACTAAGCCACTAAATGAAGCGCAATCGGCATTATTTGGAGGTATGGGCGATCGATACGATGTGATTCAAGCCGTATTAGTCACCCTGGATAAGGCTCAGATGGCTTTTTCCCATTTCAGTATATTCACGTTTATAGTAAAGATAAAAAAGAGTGCTTATTAGAATCAATCCATAATGTATCTAAGCCAAGAGGTATTGCTTTTCTCGTTCGGAAGAGTTATAACTTCCGAAGAAGTAAAAAATTGAAGGATTGGTCAAGTATATGTCGAAATATAATTTGGGACAAAAGGAACAAATGAATTGTTTGTTAACGATGAATGAGCTATGTGAAGAAATAGC
Organism: Paenibacillus sp. 2TAF8; assembly: GCF_052114825.1. NCBI lineage: Bacteria > Bacillati > Bacillota > Bacilli > Caryophanales > Paenibacillaceae > Paenibacillus > Paenibacillus sp. 2TAF8. The sequence continues at coordinate 2,559 of NZ_JBFRFN010000023.1, read as the reverse complement.
AGATGAAAGTGAAAATATGGAATCTAGTTCTGTGGAGGCAATAAGAAATAAGTTTAAGAATTCTGATCGAAGTGGAATCATAAATAAATTGGAAAAAATGTTGGGTTTTTATATTGAAGATTTTGAGGATAAATATAGTCGTCTAAAACTTCTGAAATACTTATACAATATAGAGAAAAAGGGGGATAGTAAATCCAAAGGTGGGTTTGCTAAAAAAACCAGAGTTAGAATTATAGACATAATAAATAAGCCTAGATTAGATAACATTGCAACAGATATAACGACCAAAAGTGCGTATGGTGAGATTACTTCAATGTTAAAGAATAATATTGCCATAGAAATTGAAGAGGATACCAGAAAAAAGAAACACGATTTTTTTGAATTTTTCAATTCATATTGGGATCAAATAATCACAAAATTATTTGATTACGTTATATCTCAGGGTGCATTGCATAATCCAGAGGCAGCAGTAAAAGAATTAGAGAGAATTAAGTCATTTCTCGAGACCAGAGTTTTAAGTAGACTTCCTGATGAAAATTTAAAACTCCCGTATAGGGAGTCACCTTTTGAAATATTTTATAATATATTGCTGTCTCATGAAGTACTTTGTAATGATGCAGACCGTTTAAATATTAATTATCAAATTTCTTTGGATATTCCGCCTACAAAACAGTATAATGAAATTTTTAAAAAACATGAAGCACAGTGGGTTATAAAAGCAGAAAGAATACCCGAAATGCTTGAAAGAATTTGTAGTGACAGGCCTATTGAAGATAGCCAGCTTGACATAATAAAAGAGATGCTTACTGGAAAAACGTTACTAGATAAGATTGATATAAAAAATCTTAAATTTGCATTTAAATATGTCGAGACTTTATTGAGATGGCTTGAAAATGTTAAGAACGTTGAATTTTTAGAGGAGTATCACTTAGCTATTTTCACTACTGCAATACAAGAATTGATATCTGTAAAAACAAATAAAGATAAGTTTGTGAATGACTTTTACGGAAATAAGTATAGAGATAAGTCAATGATTTCTGTATTGAAAAACGGAGAAGAAGTAGATGCGGTGATTAAGAAAGCATGGATTACTAAATTAGAAAACAGATATGCATCTAATTTAGGTGTTTATGAGCTTATCAGAACCAAACGATCAGTTGAGAATGTAATTTTTGAAATAAAGAAAAAGCTGTTTATCTATCAAAATATGGAGGAACTCGAAGTTGCTAATAAAATGATCCTTTCTTTTGTATCTAGAAGTTTAATAAGTAGAGATGTGGCTTGGGACATAAGTGGAAAATTCGGAGAGCTTATTAATAAATATTGTAGTGAGTATAGATTTATTATTCGTGATAGAGGAATTAATGTTTTGGATATGTTCCGAGAATTTTTATTTTATGAGAAGACGATGGAAAAAGTAGCTCATGATATTGGCAATATGATTCGCGATTTTGAGTCTGAGCAAGCCGTCAATGATTACAGTTATATTGTTGCAAGAGAAATGTGCTACACTTTCGAAATACAATTAAGTAATACTTATAGGAAAGAATTCCTTTTTAAGTTTATTGTTGATCGAAAAAATAAGGTATTAGAGGGTTTGAATTTTTTGGAAGTGGTCAGTGATGAAGAATCACAAAAAAAAATAAAGCTAGGTCTTGGAAGGTTTATCATCGGTTGAAGTCTTGAAGGACTCTCAGAAGAAAAATGAGAGTTCTTTTTTTTACGTGTTACTTACATACGATTAATCACTCAAATGATATTTTAATACTACGCCTGTTAATCAAACTATAAAAACGAGAGCGAGGAAGTAACAATGGGGAAAATGAAACGAAACAAAGAAATAATAGCACAGGTAAATCAAAGACTGAGGGACTTCAATATTGATAACCTGTTATTGTTTGAACCTATCGAAAATGCCTTCAAAAACCGACCGAGATACGGGGTTTATAAAGATGGAACACGGAGATTTTCTGCATTTCTGTGGGAACTTAATATAATGCAAAAAAATGAATTAGCCATTGAAATTGATTCAAGAATCAATAAAGCGCGAAAACACTTTGAAATCTAAATAGTAACACAAAAAATTGGGTATCTTGATTACAGGCGAGAAATTCTACGTTAGTTTAACCATGAGCAATACTATGTCTAGAGTTAACAGCATTGGTCAGTTGTACAAGAGCTGTAATTTATTCGGAATTATAGAGGGAGACCCTATCAACTCTGAGCAATTCATCATGGTAAAATTGAAACAAGAATACAGAAACCAATAAAAAATAGCGGCGTAGGGACTTACCTCCCTTACATCGCTATTTTTTATTATTGGATTGTCAACATTAAATCAGACCACTTTTTAAGGGCTTCTTGGCGATACTGAACAGGCGTCAAATATCCCAGCGATCCATGAATTCGMTGCCTGTTAAACCAGTTGACGTAGTCGTATAATTCCAGTTCTAAATGACGAAGGCTTCTAAATTCCATCTGGTACATAAACTCCGTTTTCATGACCTTGTAGGTGGCTTCGGCCACGGCATTATCGTAGGGACATCCTTTCTTGCTGAG
>NZ_JBFRFN010000022.1:0-96193 GCF_052114825.1 Paenibacillus sp. 2TAF8 | reverse complement strand
CCGTCAGAGAAGCAAGCTTCTCTTCAAGTCCGCTCGACTTGCATGTATTAGGCATGCCGCCAGCGTTCGTCCTGAGCCAGGATCAAACTCTCCAATAAAGATGAATTTCGCAGCGCGGTTAAACGCTGTGCAACTCATCGGGGTATTGAAAAGAGCGATAAGCTCATTTTGAATCTGACGAGATTAAAAATCTCAATTGCGTTCCAGTTTTCATACAGCCGGATGGCATGTACCAAAACCTTCACGTTCATTCTGCAAGCAGAATGTTTCACTCACTCGTTGTTCAGTTTTCAAAGATCAAACTTATTCTCGCCGCCGAAACCAGTTCGTCTCAGCAACTCTTATATAATATCATGTCCGAACCAACTTTGCAAGCTGTTTTTTTAAGTTTCTTTCGAGCTTATCATTCGCTTGCCGCACCGTATGATCAGTGATTTCTTGGCCGGAATAAGAATATACCATGTACATTTTCAGATTGCAAGCATTTTTTTATATCCTATTGTATCCTTATAACCTGCCTGTCAGCTACAAGAAAACAATGTACATTAAATGCATGGCATCCATATTCTACGCACTATTCAGAAGTTATATACAATTAGCACTAAAAGCACGTATCCAAAATTCAGGTCCTTTTATCTCCATCTACATTTATTTACTTGAAGTAAGTTGTTCATCTTATTTGCCTGTACCTGAATTCTGATCATCCACGCGAAATATTGAGGCCACATCACTTCTCCATCCGAACCACTCACATCAAAAAAGCCAACTTCTTGATTCTTAGCCAACTTACGCATTACGTTAGACGCCTCTTCGGCAACAGCCCATGCAAAAGACACATAGATCAGTTCTTTTCCAATTGAATATTCGGATAACCGGGTTCTGTACCTGCTTTTTCAATAGCTTCAAAAATCCCATCTTACAGATCTATAGAAGGGAAAGACAGCGTCAACTCTTTATAAAAACGTTGAAGCGGCTCCGAACTCACCCGGATGTCCGAATAGGAATGATCCTCAGCCCGTTTGATTTGCTCACCATACCATTGCATAGATGACTCGTTATCTCTTGGAGCATGAAGCGGCTCAAAAACCATTAAATCATAACTCATATCGCTTCCTCCATTTTTTTTGGATGATAATCCGTTTCCATAATCTATCTATACTATTTATCTATACTAAGAAGCTTACTCCTAAAAAATTTTTGATACAGCTTAAAGAAGCATGAAATCTCCAAATCAAAATCAAAAAATTATTACGTACAATTTAACCTCTATATATAGAAGAAACAAAAAAGCGAAGCTCGATGTGATATCGTAGCTCCGCTTTCTTCAATACAAACCAAACCTATTCCCCACCGATAAATACGTAACGACATACAACGATAATCGCGAGAACCCACATCAGCCAGTGTACTTTCACTTTACGTTCAGTAACCAGATTGCTGAATACAGCTAAAATGACGTAGGATACGATACCTGCAGAAATACCGTTTGCAATCCCGCCCGTAAATGGCATCAATACAATGGTAAGAAATGCCGGGAAAGCTTGCAGGAAATCATCCCACTCAATGCTGCGAACCTGGCTCATCATCAGTACTCCCACGATAATCAGTGCCGGAGCTGTAGCAGCAGAAGGAACAACCAAAGCAAGTGGTGCAATAAACAAAGCAAGAATGAACAGCAAACCTGTCGTTACCGAGGTTAAACCTGTACGTCCACCAGCTTCAACACCTGAAGCACTCTCAACGTAAGCCGTGATCGTACTTGTACCCAGTGCTGCACCTGCGCTGACACCTACTGCATCGACGAGCATGGCTTTACCAATCGTTTTCTCACCTTTAGCTTTATCCTTCATGATCCCCATACGTGTTGCCGTTCCAACCATCGTACCAAAGGTATCAAACAGCTCAACAAATGTGAAAATAAAGATGATTTCGAACAATCCCAGGCTTATAGCGCCTTTCAGATCAAGCTGTCCGACAGCCAGGTCACTGAAGTTAGGCAGCCAGCTCGCGCTGGACAGCCCACTCAAATTGGTTACCCCCATCGGAATACCAATCAGTGTTGTTACTACGATACCAATCAACAAAGCACCTTTAACACGCATTACCATAAGGACTGCGATCAGCAGCAGACCAATCAAAGCAAGCAATGCATCATGGTGAGTTACAAAGTTCCCCAGAGACAAGTTAAAGCTGCTACCTGGAATCGGCTGGCTCAAATCTGCATCCGGTGCAACATTCACGGTTACTGCTACCAGATTAGCTAGTTTGAAACCGATGATTGTAATGAATAAACCAATACCTACGGTAATTGCCATTTTAATGGATTGCGGAACCGCGACGAGCAACATTTGCCGAACCCGAGTTACAGTCAGAATAATAAATACGATACCCGAGAGGAATACAGCACCGAGTGCCGCCTGCCAGCTAATCGCACCATTCGAACTCAAAACTACGGTCATAAAGTATGCATTCAATCCCATACCCGGAGCGAGTGCGATCGGAACGTTTACGAACAACCCCATAATAATTGTCATTAATCCAGCACCAACGGCTGTCGCAAAAAATACTGCATTATCGGACATTCCTGCCCCATTTTGACCCAAGAACAATGTGTTTACAAAAAGAATGTACGCCATTGTCATAAAGGTGGTGAGCCCCGCAACAATCTCCGTTCTAACATTTGTTCCGTTTTCTTTGAGTTTAAAGAAACGATCCATAATTCACTAACTCCTCCTTAGAGATGTTGAAGCTATATTGAAAAACGACAAAGTACCCTGAGAAGTAAATTCCCCAGAGTTCAGCTTGACCAGAAGCAGGCACACGGCCCGTTGACCAAGAACAAAAAAATTCTAATGTGCGCGGGTGATGTCCCACCGCAGTCATGTAGAATTCATGTGCTTAGCCTGCTCCTCTTCGTAGCCAGATCATTAGGGTGATCTCGTAGAGACTCCCGGGCCAATCCCCAGGATTATACGAATTAGTATGCGCTTTTTGTTTGTTTCCCATCACCCATTTTAGGAGGGGGCTTCTATTTTGTCAACGATAAAAACGAATGTTATATCTATATCACCCAATTAACGTTCGTATTATTTAACAAATCAAACCAGTTCAGCGATTTACAACCCAGTTCAAAGCATGTTTAATAGCAAAACACAACGAGAATATGTCCATATTTTCATCATTTTTTATTGGACAAGTGGTAATGCAGCAAAAGCAAATGCCACACTCATTTAATACTAATTTAACACTAATTCATTACATTGAGATTTCATGAATTCTGACAATATAGAAGATAAAATATTTAATAATGTAGAAAATTGAATTATTAAGACTATATTCATCCTCAACGACGATTTTCCGCTAAAAATATAACCGCCCTGCAGAGGGCGGTTAATTAATCTATCGTTTCCTATTAGTTATAGAGGTTGAACGGCAAAAAAAGAATGCAACGGTCGGCTTCATCCAACGACGCTTTTGATACTAGTTACAGATAGACTATCAGGCTACCGTGAATTTCATGCCGGACGTCTGTAATATATTTCCTCCAATTTCAACGAAGCTATCTTCTACGGAGACCGAAATTTCGAGTGCTGATATCAACTTTGTCCAGAACTTAACAGCTTTTAAATTCGATTTGAACATCCCCACCTCGTACCGACCGGAATAAAGTTTGAAAATTTGCATGACAGCATCTTTGGCTATATTTGTGCCTCTGTATTTGGGCAATACAAATAGCTCCTGCACCGAATAGTCCACTCCCTCTTCAACATAAGGAGGGGATGTAACCAGAATAAACCCAACAATTTTTTCATTAAACGTAATGAAATAAGGATATAACCGTTCATCCCTGTAATATGGCGAGATATCTTCCATTTCGAATGTACCTTTTGATCCAATATCCTCTTGCGAGTATGCAGAAAGCTCATAGAGATAATAATTAAATAAGTTTTCAAATTGTTCTTTGTTTGTATGTGTTATTTGTTGAATTGTCGCTTTCATCATACTCCCCCATATATTAAAACTTTTTCATCTTTTCAGTGCTCTCTTTTCGCCGCCTTTAAGCTAAAACACAGGTTTTCCCTCTCGTGAAAATAAACTTCCTACGGACGTGATTGAATCATTCCATAAAAGTTTCTGCTGTTGCTGAAGGTACCGGACAGAATGTTTCACTCCAAGATGAAGGACTACTGATCCATATAATGGGCATATAATTGCTCGAAGGTTGTAAATCGTTTGACTTCTCTGCCGACCTTATCATACTCATCTAAATATTCATCCATTACTTTTAGGAAATTCTCATGCAAAACTTGTAAATCACTTGCATCAAAGTACTGCATAAGATCAAATTTCTTGGATCCATTCTCCACAGCCATATAATCAAGGTACTCTTGTGCCCCAGAGGCCGAAAGAAAGGCGTAAGAAGCATCGTTATTTGTAACACTGTTCAAGACTTTATTGCGATAGTTGCTCCACAATTCTTCATATGTCCCCTTCAGATTTTCAAAGGTCGGAGCAGGCTTAACAATGAAATGATCACACATTGTGCTATGTAACCTCGCAACACTTTTCAACATACTAAAAGATGCTATTCGGATCTCTTCAATGCTACGAGCTTCGATGATTGACATGTATAAGGAATCGAGATCATCCGGTACATAGCGAAACGAACGTAACTCTTGCAAATATCGCTTGATTCCTCGTTTGATGCATGTATTATTCATACTGGCTAAAGCATTAACCAGATTGCAGAGAACGTCGGCAGATGCCTGTCGTACTGCACCAATATCCTCACCCAGCATCGCATCGCTATATGCTTGCTTAGCCAGATCGATCCATTTAAGCGCCCGGTTAAGACAAGCTTCTCCTATCGGATTCGCAAGTGCATCCAGAGCTTTTCGCCGGAAGTCATTGAATTTTTCCAAATCCTCAGGGTTTGCATAGTAGAGTATCTTGAGCTCGGTTAGACTTGATACGTGTGGACTCTCCAAAGAGGACTGCTCATGAATTTTTGTATTCCATGGTGTGCAATAGATATCATAACCAACGTCGTCCAGGATGAAGCAATCGGATATTCCCCAGCCCTTATCTGTTTTATTAATGATGACTAGATCAAGATCGCTCTTCTCGTGAAAGTCACCGGTATTAAATGAGCCCGTAAGCCCGATAATTGCGATATCGTCAAGAAAATCTCTTTTTACGCGTTCGATTACCATATTAATAAGCAGTTCATTTCTGTCCATTAACTTCTTCTTAATGACTTCGTTCATTCGTTACACCCCTTCCTTAAAGCCCGACCGTCATTCGTCACAACAGCCTTAACTTGAGTCTATCGATTTAAAACTGCAGTTACTATGTATAAGTTGATTTAATTCATCTTTGCACAAAATCCGCTGAACCGTCGAAACGACGATTTAGCGGATTTTCATTAGGGCGTGTCTGAAAACGCTGAAGAAAGCGGATTTTGCTGAATTTTCGTTCCAAGCAAGGAAGTTTTCTGCAGGCGTGCCGGGGCACGTCAAGGGAAACTGACGTAGCAGGGGGCGAAAAGGCAATAAAAGATGCACTTCAGTAGGTTTCAAGACACGCCCTAGTTCTTTTTATAGACAATTTTCTTTATGCTTTCGCTGGACAAGAAATATCGTTCCGCCAACTCATCTAAGCTGACTCCATTGAGGAACAAAGATTTAATCTCCGCGTTTCGAGCAGAAACTCTGCTCTTACTGTGTGTTTTCTCGCCCCATTTGAGATGTGCCTCTTTGGGTTTAGGGATATAAACCAATTCACCTTGAACGTATTCTTGAATGATACGTAGCAATTCTTCAGGAAAAATGGACTCGGCTTTTGAATATTTCATAGGCTCACTCCTTATTTAATATTTCAATAAGGGGCAAAGCCAGTTAGCAGAATATTACGATTCGTCGTTGGCAATGTGATTGTTTCTAAACTCTATGCAAAGCATTGCCATATCCTTCACTGGCTTTGCATAGAGCCATGCATGTAAGAAACCTACCCCGATTTTTTTCATAGTCTCACCTCCACAGAAAACAGGATAGCTAATTTATTCCATTATATCAGAGCTTATTGTTCAAGTGTTTAGCTAAAATCATCAATTAATTCTTCTGGTCATAAGAAAAACTCCCTTCGCTTTGCGATAAGCAAATAAAAGGGAGTTTTTAAAAAAAGTTATTGTTCCAGGTGTGACCGCACTGCCAACGCAGTTAGTGCCACAGACCTTATTGTATCAAGGTTCCAAATCGATTAACAATGTGAATAGTTAACGACCTATTCCCACTCGATCGTTGCAGGTGGTTTGGAAGTTACATCGTAAACGATACGGTTTACGTTATCCACTTCGTTAACGATACGTACGGAAATTTTCTCCAGTACATCCCAAGGGATACGTGCCCAGTCGGCCGTCATACCGTCGATGGATGTTACTGCACGAATACCTACCGTGTAGGAATACGTACGTGCATCACCCATAACACCAACACTCTTCATGTTAGGCAGGGCAGTGAAGTATTGCCAGATTTCGCGATCCAGACCGGCTTTAATGATTTCTTCACGCAGGATGTAGTCGGAATCACGAACGATTTTCAGCTTCTCTTCCGTCACTTCGCCAAGTACACGGATCGCAAGACCCGGACCAGGGAAAGGCTGACGGTGTACGATTTCATCCGGCAGGCCGCATTCCGTGCCTACTTTACGCACTTCGTCCTTGAACAGTGTGTTCAACGGTTCGATCAGCTTGAAGTTCATATCTTCCGGCAGACCGCCCACATTGTGGTGGGATTTGATCGTCTGTGCTGTAGCTGTACCACTCTCTACGATGTCCGTGTACAGTGTACCTTGTGCCAAAAATGCGAAATCATCAAACTGCTTGGACTCTTCATCAAATACGTAAATAAACTCGTTACCGATAATTTTACGCTTTTGCTCGGGATCATCCACACCAGCGAGCTTGGACATGAAACGTTCTTGTGCATCGATTTTGACAACCTTCATATCGAATTTGCCAACAAACGTCTCCATTACGCTCTCTGCTTCACCTTTACGCAACAGACCGTGGTCGATAAACATACACGTCAGTTGATCGCCAATGGCTTTGTGCAGCAAAGCTGCTACAACAGAAGAATCTACGCCACCGCTGAGTGCACACAGCACTTTGCCGTCGCCCACTTTTTCACGAATATCTTTGATCGTATCATCGATGAATGTTTCCATCGTCCAGTTGCCTTCGCAGCCGCAGATTTCGAACAAGAAGTTGCGAATCATGTCATTACCACGAACAGAGTGACGCACTTCCGGGTGGAATTGAACTGCATACAATTTGCGCTCGTCGTTACTCATCGCTGCGATTGGCGCACTTTCCGTACCTGCATCCAGTTTGAAGCCCGGAGGCAATGTGACAACATGATCACCGTGACTCATCCATACGGTATGCTCACCTTCGATGCCTTTTGCAAGTACAGCATCTGCGGCAAACGCCAGATCAGCTTTACCGTACTCACGCTTCTCGGAACGCTCGACTTTACCTTCAAGCTGTTGAGCCATCAACTGCATGCCATAACAGATTCCGAAGATGGGAAGTCCAAGATCATAGACACCCGGATCTACGTGTGGTGCATTCTCAGCATATACGCTGGATGGCCCACCGGAGAATACGATACCTTTTGGCGCAATTTCAGCAATTTTCTCCGCTGGTGTGTTATACGGCAAAAGCTCGCTGTATACGCCAAGATCCCGGATTCTTCTGGCGATTAACTGGTTGTATTGGCCCCCGAAGTCAAGGACAACCACAATTTCATTTTGCTTATTCATTACCGTGCCTCCCTCAATTCAATGAAACTAATTATACGCAACGACAAAACCTACCGTCAAGGAAAGACGAAACTCCATTTTTCAGGCAAGTAACGGGAAGATGTGACATAAAGCGACATTTGATACCATCCCCTAAAGGCGAGTCTACAGGATGAAATTTTGTTCAATACTTCATGCACATATGCTCCGCCTCATGTGTACTCTTATAATTGGATAAAAGAACCGATCTCATCCGCCAGATGTGCAGAATAAAAGCCATCGTAAAGTTATCATTATCAAGGGAAGTTGTGATTTGGCATTAAAGTTGCAAAGCAAATGTGCCAAGAGGCGGCGCTTAAAGCATCTCAACACGCTAACGATCACACCGGACCTTATTTCGCATACTAAGCCGTGTTTGAAATTCTAACGATCCTCAGAAGCGCTATTTGGACTAAAACTTCCAAAATCCAGCGAAAACCACGTCATTTCAAGTAAATAAGGTTTCTGGTGATCGTTAGAATTAAAAAATGGCAAAAAAGGAGTAAATAACGTCGCTGGTGATCGTTAGAAATTGTGAAGTCTAATTTGGGCCGCACGAAGTTTGGGAATTGGAAAATCATTTGCTCGTGGGAAAAATATAAGAAGCAGGAGTAGACCAACCTCATATGCTGACTGCAAACGATTTAAGCTGGAGGGGAATAGGCGAATTACTACTATGGAGTGAGTAGGATCTACTGTAGTACAAATTTCAAATCTACATACACCTTACAGAGAAGTTAGCTTAGATTGACACACATCCTCTCCCTAAAAGTCGCTCCGTTGCATCTCAATAGAGAGTAGTGGTGTAAATTAAAAAGTCTCGTTTACCCTTCGGCAAACGAGACGGGTCAGGAATTAGCGCTGGCGTCTTGGGGTACGCCGGGCAAGGCGAAGCGCCCGGCGCAAGAAATCGAGACTGTCCGCGCGTAGCGGACGGTCTGGCCCGTACAGCAGCCGCTCCCAGTCGGCTGCAAAATGCGCGATGTCCGCGCCGTCCGTGCCCGCGGACACGGCGGGTGACGCTGCGTATTCCCGCAGCGTCATGCCCGGCGGCCGCGGGCCGTACCGGCGCGCAAGCGCGTGCCAGACCGGAGCGGCAGCCTGCAGCAGCCGCTCTCGGTCCGGGAAGCTGCTGCGCGGCCACGCCAGCAGCAGCCCAAGCCGCAGCGCGGGGCGAAGCCGCCGCGCGCAGGCCCATGCAGCGGCGCACAGCAGCGCCGCTGCCGCAAGTGCTGTCGCGGCGGGCAACGGCGCCGCGACAAGGGCACGTGCGTGCGCGGCCAGCCACGCGCCCGCACGATCCAGCCCGCTGCCCGCATCCGGCAGCGGAGCTCCGTCGCCAGGCTGCGCCTCGGCGATCCCGGCGGCACTGGCATCCGCGGCCTGCGCCGAATCAAACCCCGGCGTAGCTTCAAATGGTATCCAGCCCACGCCGGGAAAATAGACCTCCACCCAGGAATGAGCGTCGCCCTGGGTGACAACAACACGCCCTGGGACTTGCGAGTCTGCCTGTCCCGGGGCGTAACCTTTCACCCAGCGTGCCGGTATACCCTCCGCACGCAGTAGCACAACCATGGCGGTAGAAAAATGATTACAGTACCCCGCCCGGGTCACAAACAGAAAATCATCCACAAAATCTGTACCGCGCGGCGGCATCCGGGTATCCAGCGAGTACCGGGCATTGGCTTTCAGATAACTGCTTACAGCCTGTACAGCATCGTACCGCGTTGCACTGGGGCCGATGATCTCGGCAGCAAGATCTCTTACCCGCTGCGGAAGTGTATCCGGGAGCTGCAAATCCTTTCTACGAACAGAGGCCGGATCGACTGGATTGTCCCCCACGGCAGGATTCTGTTCGCCCGCACCCAGACTCTGCTCGCCATCTCTCGAAACGTTCTTGCCATCCCTACCCACACTCTGCCGAAGCTGCTCTGTTGTCACATCTGGCACCATCACATCTACAGTATAATGCTGGACAAAGTCATTCTTGTCCCTTCCCCCCGCAAGCCATAATGTGCCCGTTTCTTCACTGGACAGCAGCCGCTTTTCATGTTTTTGATTAACTGAATTTCCGTCCTGAAAAGACAAACTTACCGGCAACCCTCCGGTAAACAGTGGATTGGGCCCTCGCCATTCCCGTTCCATCGTGATGRTCTGACGGACACGCTGCCAGTACGGATTCTCTTCCCATCCATCGGAACGCAGTAAATCGGATGGATCCGCATAACGGAAGCGCTGCTCTGCATCACTCCAGGTACTGCCGTTGTAATAAGAACGGGTTTCCCCGCGCCAATACGTGGAGACAGGAGTTTTTGCCACAAATACAGGTTCATTCCCCTGCACCAGGGGTGCTCCCATAGGCGCATCAACCGTACTATATCCCGTCACACTCAGGGAAGCAGGTACACTGCCTGAAGGCGTATATCCTGCCCATCTAGCCAAACGTTCGACCGTATCCATGACAGAGAATTGTCCGGCAGGTGACACAGAACTCAACCTGGCAGGAAGTGTTGAAATCAACACCAAACTTACTGCTGTGCCTATGGATGCGACCATCCAAAGCAAATAAACCTTACTCCGTATCCGATGGAAGCTATGCTTTTCGCGTCGTGTCGTCTTTTGGTTTCCCCCTGAACCTACACCTTGGTTTGTTCCTTGGTTTATACTTGGATTTGCATCTTGGTCTATGCCATGAATTTTACTTTGATCTACATTTTGGTTCTTCACCTGAGTTATACTTCGGTCTGGACCTTCGTAATGTGTCCTCCCTCGATCCTGCTCGTTGCTCTCATGAGCTGTTCCTTCAGAAAGACGAAGAAGATACAGCATGCCCTGAATGCACAGCAGCCAGCATACCGAACGCACCACGGAGCCATAAGCATCATATCCCACCAGACTCTCCAGCAAAATCAGATATACTAATGTTCCCGTGCCAAACAGAGAAATACTGCGGCGAAGCAACACCAAATATTGCACCGATGCCAGCAGCATGCTCCAGCCGCATAGCATGAACAGACCTCTCGTTTCCCTGCTCATCACACGAAAACGCCCTTTGTCGATCCATTCTCCCAGATCCACATTGAGCATGCCAGGATAGGATAGGCCCCATTCAATGGGATGACCGGCCCCATACATTACACATAAAGCAGCATAGATCATAGGGATTCGTAGCACGATGCCTGCAACCAAGCCGGTACGCAGCAAGCCAGTGGATAGTAGAACGGCTGAATAACCCACCATAACAGCAGCAAATCGCTCACTGCCAACTTGGCCATCCGAAGTCACAGGATAGATCCATTCCATGCACAATACGAGCAGCCCCGCCGTGATAAGCCATAAATACAGCGCAGGAGCAGGTAGATTCCTGTACAAAGATAATGACAGCTTCAATTCTGATCCGGACCCATGTGTTTCCGTCATCTGTCCAGCGGAGACTGCAGATTCGGGCTGCTGTTCCATCTTATGCCCCCACATCAACAATCCCCGCCTTTCCGCCAGGTATAGTTCCAACGCTCGCAACATACTCCTGACTTACAACTGCCACACCTTTAGATACAAGACGTTCAGTCCACTCTTGCGAACGATTCGCCTGCACTACTGACGAATGCGATCCAGCCGATGTTCGAGCACTTCCCTTTCTGCTCGTTGCACCCTTTAACTGACCGTTTGTTTTGTCTCCCAGATGTCCCTCTTTCTTTCCTCGAGCCTGATCATCCTTCCATGATTGGGAGGACAAGTACACTCCATTTCCGGCCTTTCCATTCGGTGTTACAACAGTCTCCGTTAAATGTACGACAGCCTGGAAACCAAGTCCGGACGCGTATTCGAGCCATGTAACCAAACGCTCATCCAACTGCCCGGTGAAGACCAATATACTTGAGCCATAAGGGAGATGCTGCAGTCTGCCAACATCCAGCGATTCTCCATCTGATACCCGCTCTTGATTTAATTGGGTATAGGCTAGCCGTTTTAATGCATAGGCCAGTCCTTCATCAGGGTTACCCTGTATTCTCTGACTTTCACCAGTATCATCCCTGTGTTTCTTCCGCACTTCATTCCATAACACTCCATCGAAAGGAATTTCCGATTTCATTGCCAGCCTATCTCCGCTCAACCAAAGCTGACAAGGCATTTGTGCGCCTGCTGCCTCACGAACCCAGCTAGCCGCACCATGCACTGCGCGTTCGAATGATTCCTGAGTCTGATTTTCAGTACCATTACTCGCATATCCTGAATATTCTTCGTATACCATAATTGCCAATGAGGAGTGCTGCTGCATTTCAGGAATCAAGGTGTGCAACTTCCCGGTTCGAGCTGTGCTTTTCCAATGAATCCGATTAATCGAATCCCCCTGCTGGTATTCACGGACTTCTACGCCGGGTATTCCCTGCAACTGATACTGTGCCCCAAGGCCTTCGCCATGGTCTGTCCAAACTTCTGGCCGGATTGATATGACCGCATCGTCGGCAGCAGGCACTACCACAACGGGCTCCTCACCTTTTATCTGTGTGTAGGCTTTATTCCACCCAAAAACATCTCCCCAGTATACTCGGCCGTCCTCCCATGCATGCACTCCTCGCGCAAGACCTGTTATCTCATACTGATAAGACCATCGTCTTTTTAAGCCTGGAAAGAGCAATTTGCGATGTACACCACCCGGAGTGTTGTCACATACCACGAGCCACAATAGTGGAAGCGGACACCTGATCTGTAGTTCAATCCGAACACGCAACCTTTCTCCTGCCTCTATCTGACCTTGCCGTATATGCCTGTGTATATGAATATGAGATGGACCAAACACACGCAGAAGTATTCCGTGTATTACGATTAGCACGGATACAACTGCCAGAAACAAGGCTGACTTTCCGCCATGCCAGACATAGAAGCAACCCAGAAGAACAGCCATCAACACTTGAGCTATGCTCCCGCCAAGCCCTCTCATGCCCGCCGTCCCCTTCCCTGCCCGCTCATCTGCACAGGTACAGGGACTGACGACAACACTTCACGGATCACCTGCTCCTGTATTGAACTCCCGTCCGCCCTGTTCATCGACTTCAGCTGAATTCGGTGAGAGAGCACGGGTACAGCAAGTGATTGCACATCATCCGGCACAACATAGCTACGCCCTTGCAAATAGGCATACGCCTGCACGGCCGTCATCCAGGCCAACGTTCCTCGGGGACTGATACCCAGTCTCACAGCTTCATGATTTCTCGTTGCCACAGCGACAGCCACAAGATATTGTTTGATCACGGCGTCCACATGCACCTGTCTTACTTCTCGCTGCATGGCAACAACTTCCTCAGCCAGAATAATAGGACGCATATCCTCCAGCATATCCTTGCTACGTTCCCGGGAAAGCAATTCTACTTCCTGTTCCGGCTCAGGATATCCGAGCGTAATACGCATCATAAAGCGATCCAACTGTGCTTCCGGCAAACGATAGGTTCCTTCAAATTGCAAAGGATTCTGCGTTGCAAGCAGCAGAAACGGTTTGGGCAACATGTGGGTTGTGCCATCCACAGTCACACTGCGTTCCTCCATCGCTTCTAATAACGAAGACTGTGTCCGGGGAGAAGCCCGGTTAATTTCGTCCGCAAGCACGATATGGTTCATCAGCGGCCCCGGTCTGAATCTGAACTCCCCTGTAGCCGTATGATAGATCGATACACCAGTCACATCGGCCGGCATCACATCCGGTGTACATTGAATGCGCCCCATCGTACAACTTAACGAGCAAGCTACCGTGCGGATCAGCATCGTTTTCCCCGTACCCGGTACATCCTCCAGCAGAATATGTCCTTCACTGAGCATAGCAGCAATAATATATTGAATTTCCTGTTTCTTGCCGATAATCACATCAGCAATTCGATGGCTAAGTCTCTTCAACAGCTCAGTAGCATGATCATGCTCTATTCTCACTCTGGTCATTAGACTACACTCTCCTTCCTTACCTATGAATCCTGATTATCGTAATCTATGATTCATTGTTGCCCGGAAGTAGAGAGAATAGTCAGATGATCCGCCGTTTCTTTCAAATCATGCTATAAAAATGTCCATGCTCCATAGACGTCCAAGGCGGTTCTACGGTAAGTACCCACTCACTGTCCTTGGATTGAAACGTATATTGTTTCGCTCCGAGTTGCTGCATCAAATCACCTACAGACACCCAAATTGTTCCCTCACGGCTCTCTATAGTCGCTTGCACCGTTCTCCCCTTTTGATCATGTAATCGTTTGGACGTTAATGTACCTGTGGTCGGGTTGATCTTAACAATCCTGTCTTTCCACCAGGTGGTGGCGGTACCCGTGGTTTGGTCCCAGCTTATGTTTCCTTCCAACTTGTTCATGTAACTACGTAGTGGAACGAGCAATGTCTGGTCTTTGATCCGATATTCGTCTGGGTTGAGCTCAAGTGTCCTATATCCTAGCTCAATCTTGAGCGGTTTGGCTGTAATCCATTGCTCCGCGTTTTGGTTCACGTGTTTAGCAACCCAGCTCGAGGCCGGGGACTGACGAGTTTTATATTTCACTACAGGCTTGACCTGGAATTGCACAGGTTTGTCTGTTGGTTGCATCACTTCAAACCGATACCCTTCCTGTTTATAGTACCGAATGATATCCGGCAGTGCTTTAACTGTCTCCGCATGTGCACCTCCATCATGCATCAGCACGATGGCAGAAGTCGTTTCGGCAGGCACATCTGTCGCATGGGCGACAATTTCGCTCGCGGGCACATTTCTTCGTTTGGAGTCACCGCTATCTACGTTCCAGTCCATAACGGCGTAGCCTGCCTTTTTTAACAAGTCAAAATAAGTATGGTCAAAATGTCCGTATGTTCCACCAGGCGCTCTGACAAGCGCAGGACGAATGCCTGCAATGTTATGAATGATCTCTTCCGTGCGTTTAATCTGCTGCCAGAATGTTTCAAAATCCCGGTATAGTTCTTTATATTCATGGTTATATGTATGATTGCCGATAACATGTCCTTCACTAGCAATTCGCTTGATCAAGCCTGGCATACGTTCCGCATGTTCTCCCAGTACAAAAAAAGTAGCCGGAACCTTCGCATCACGTAAAATATCCAATACTGCGGGCGTATGTTTGCCTGGCCCATCGTCAAAGCTCAAGTAGACAACTTTGTCTGTTTTTTTGTTTTGCACCGCCGCTTCAGCAGACGGAGCACCTGCTCCAAGCACACCTGTAAGCAGTAACGCAGTAAGCGAAAACCATATTGACAGACGTTGCCAAAACCGTATTCTCCCACAGGAATGAGATAAAGTTTGCTGCTCTGCAAGCTGCCCATTTCGTTGCATCATTTCGTGTGATCCCTGCGTCATTTGTAAATCGACCTCCAGCACTCTATTGAATTTGCTGATAGACTTCAGCAGATTTGTTAGAATTATATGGAGGCGGCTCACAAAAAAGACGTGATTTCATCTATTATTTTGCAACATTTATGGCTGGCTTTAATATAGAGTCATTGATTCTTGAGCAGCAATTCGGTAGCATTAGAAAATAATGAATATGAACGGGCATGCAGCTGCATAAAGCCTGATTCATATGAAATCACCAGGAGTGTGAACCTATTGGAATTACTTCAGAAGGTCCAGGAGTTATTCGGGTCTTACGGATATAGTGTATTGTTCTTCGGCCTGCTGCTGGAGTTTATTGCACTTCCCTTCCCAGGCGAAACGACGATGGCTTATGCGGGTTACTTGTCCTACAGAGGACAGCTTGATTTCGGTACACTCATCATTCTGGCGTTTCTTGGAACAACGATTGGCATGACCATTACGTATTTCATCGGAGCCAAAGCCGGGCTGCCTTTTATCACGAAATATGGAAAATGGTTTTTGCTTAAACCGGACAAGCTGGATAAAACGCAAAAGTGGTTTGCCAAATATGGCAATGGCCTTATTTTTATCGGATACTTCATTCCCGGTGTCCGCCATTTCACCGGTTATTTCTCCGGTATTGCTGCGATTCCGTTTCGCAAGTTTGCTTTGTACGCTTATTCTGGTGCTTTATTCTGGGTGGTGTTGTTCCTTGGGATCGGTAAAGTGTTCGGTCCTGGATGGAGCGCGGTATTCACACTAGCCCATCAATACACTGCATACATTCTTGCCTTCGTTGCATTGTTTGTGATCGCTGGCGTCGTCTATCGCTACCGTAAAGCCTTGCTCACTCGTTCCCGTCGCAAGCGCCCTCCTGTGCGTCAGCGTCAAAAACAAAATGCGGACTAATGATGCGTCCATATAACCTTTAAAAATACAGAAGCCGTAATATGCGGCTTCTTTTTGTTTGCTTTTATTGGGATATGAAGACCGAATATCCTTTCATTCATATTTTTTTCATAAACTAAAACACTCCCGGTCATACTACTTGAAAATAAAGGATGGGTGAGGGGGAGAAATGGATGGCTACAGATACACAAATTGCACATGAAACGCATGCCATTCATCCAGATCTGGCTGAGAATATTGCCTATTGCAAAAAAATGATGGGGAATAGCAATGACTTGATGATTCGTCCATTGCAGAGCCTGCACAAATGGCCTTCCATGCTGTTATACATTGATGGGCTTGTCGATACACAGGTGATAAATCAGGCTGTCCTACAACCCTTGATGCAAGAGCGCAACCTGCCCGATTTCTCGGCTGACGATGAACACCTCAGTTATCTTCAAAACGATGTTCTTACCGCTAGTGAAGTACTGTTTATTGATGACATGGACGATGTGTTGAAAGCGATGCTGGCCGGTGAAGCCATTCTGCTGCTGGATGGCTCTACTCGGGGACTCAAAATCGGCGCTGCTGGTTGGGAAGACCGTCCTGTAGGTGAACCCGTTTCTCAAACCGTTGTACGTGGTCCGATGGAAGGTTTTACAGAAAATTTGCGAACGAATACGGCACTGATTCGCAAGCGGATTCGCGACCCGCAGCTTTGGATCGAGGAGCGTGAGATTGGACGTGTCACCAAAACCCGTGTATCAATAGTATTTCTCGAACATACGGTCAACGAAGATGTTGTTGATGAGCTCCGCAGACGGCTGGATGAGATTGATATCGACAGTATTCTGGAAAGTGGGTACATCGAGGAACTGATTCAGGACAAAACCACGACAATCTTTCCGACGGTCTACAATAGCGAACGTCCAGATACGGTATGTGCCGCACTGCTTGAAGGGCGAGTTGCCATCATTATAGATGGTACACCGTTTGTACTGCTTGTACCTGCGTTGTTCATGCACTTCTTTCAATCTCCTGAAGATTATTATCAGCGTGCTGATATCAGTTCCCTTGTTCGTATGCTGCGATACTTATCATTTCTGATCGCCATGCTGGCTCCATCCTTTTATATCGCTATTTCAACGTTTCATCAGGAGATGCTGCCAACTACCTTGTTGATCAGCTTGGCTGCCCAGCGTGAAGGTGTGCCTTTCCCAGCCTTTATTGAAGCGGTTCTGATGGAGCTGACTTACGAAATATTGCGAGAAGCGGGGATTCGAATTCCAAGAACGGTCGGACAGGCGGTATCCATTGTAGGCACACTTGTTATCGGGCAGGCCGCGGTTGAGGCCGGTGTTGTCTCGGCAGCGATGGTTATCATCGTTTCCATCACGGCCATTTCCAGCTATGTCATCCCAGAGAACGGATTGTCTATTTCGGTTCGCATTTTGCGTTTTATACTCATGACGGCGGCTGCGGCATTCGGGTTCTATGGCATTCTGATCGTTCTGCTCATTACACTAACCCATCTATGCAGCTTGCGCTCCTTTGGAGTATCGTACATGTCTCCATTCGCACCCTTTATTAAGAATGATCTGAAAGACACGTTGTTCCGTGTTCCCTGGTCACATATGAAAACTCGCCCGTTATCATCCGGCACTTCGAACGTAACGAGACAGAAAAGCAAAAAAACCAAGCGTTAGTGAAGGCAGGAGAAACCGTTATGATGAAATGTTTACGCGTCATGCTGTCCCTTATCGTTATATTGCCGTTACTGAGCGGGTGCTGGGATCGGCAGGAACTGAATCAACTCGGGATTATGCTTGGTCTCGGTGTAGATCGAGAAGGAGACAAGATCAAAGTTAGTGCCCAAGTTGTTGTTCCCCGCGAGGTTGCCAAAGGCCAAGGTGGTCAAGGGACTCCCGTGGTCCAATATCAAGCCACTGGCCACACGTTGCTTGAAGCCATTCAGAAACTTACCGAGACTAGCCCGCGTGTTATTTTCATGGCTCATATCCGGGTGTTGATTTTTGGAGAAGAATTTGCACGTAAAAACGGTATTTATGATGTCATTGAAGCGCTTCTAAGAGAACCCGATGTTCGACCGGACTACTATGTTATGGTGGCTCGAAAGACCACCGCCTCCAAGATTTTGAACGTGCTAACGCCTCTGGATAATCTTCCAGCAGAAAAATTGTTTAATGCCCTTGATATTTCTGCCAAAAGCTGGGCTCCAACAACAACGGTGACCAGTGACAAGCTTATGCAATATATTCTTACACCCAGCATGTCCCCGGTTATCACTGGAGTTGAGCATGTCGGAAACCCCGAAATAAGCGGAGAAATCAAAAATATCGAGAGTATCAAATCACCGGGCGTTCTTCATTTCAGCGGTTTAAGTGTTTTCAAGAAAGAAAAGCTGATTGGTTGGCTTAGTGAGGATGACTCCAAAGGGTACAACTACATTCGCGACAACGTAAAATCAACGATCGGCCCTGTAACCTGCCCCAAGGGGGGGTATGTGACCCTTAAAACGCTACGCGCCTCTACGGATCATAAGGTTAAGATGGTTGGAGGAGAACCCCAGATTACAGTTAAAGCGAATATCGTTTCGGTCGTCGGTTCCGTTGACTGCGAGATGGAGATCGGATCGATGGAAGCCATCAAACAATTGGAACAGTTGGCTGAGGATCGGATTAAGGAACTCATGAAAGGCACCGTCAGTTTGGTACGCAGTAAATATAAAGTTGATATTTTCGGTTTTGGACAAGACATTTACCATAAGTACCCTAAACTTTACAAGAGAGAAGAACAGAACTGGGACAAATACTTTCAAAATCTGGATATTAAATATGAAGCTAAGGTGCAGATCCGTCGTATAGGCACACTTGACAATTCATTTATTAAAAAAGCCAAGGAGTGAGCGCGCTTGCTGCTATCGATTGCAGTTGTCGTTATCGGGTGCCTGATGGGGGTGATCGACTTACCCAAGTTGTGGAAAAACAAGGAGTGGAAAGAAGTTGCCGTCTATTCCTGCTTGTTGCTGACAGGTACTTTTTTTGGTGTCGTTGCGGTAAATTTATGGGAATTTCCAAGCCCGCTCTACATTATTATCTGGATCTACAAGCCTGTAAATCAATTGCTGGCTTATATTACCGGGAGCTAGCCAGAGGGAGTTGACAACATGTTGGAGCAAGGGCGGCTTGGGGTTAGGCAATTAAGCATCTTGACCATCTTGATCATTGCCGGTGACATGATGATGATCTACCCTTCGGTTATCTCAACCTATTCGGGACAAAACGCATGGCTTTATGCTTTTATCGGCGTTCCTCTTGGTATGGGGCTGATGTATCTTTTCGTCAAACTTGCCGATACGTATCCCGATGAAAATTTAATTGGTGTTTTTCGTAAAATCCTTGGATTTTGGCCAGGTACGGTGTTATCTCTGTTCTACCTGATGTATTTTATTTTTAGCTCTGCAGCACAATCACGGGTCGTTGGTGATTTCATGACCAGCCAAATTTTTTTATATACACCCATTCGGGTTGTGCTTCTTATTTTTGTAATCCCTCTCGGCTGGGCACTGTATAACGGACTGGAAACCATCGGGCGAAGCAGTGAAATACTTGTGCCCATCATTACTGCTTTTATGTTTATTCTGGTCGTCTTTTTGCTGCCTCAGGCAGATTTGAACCAATTGGTGCCATTCACAGACACCACCATCAACCAGCTTACACATGGAATTGTGATCGGTTTTATATACCCGGTTGGTGAATCCCTTCCCATTCTGATGATCCTTCCCTATGTAAGTCAGCAAACCCATCGCACCCGTGATATTCTCATATCTGCCGGATTTGCCAATCTGCTTATGGCTATTCTCGTAACGATCTCTATGCTGGTTATGGGGCTTTTTCTCACACAGCATACGATCTTTGGTTCTTTTGTATTATCCCAAAAAATCAATATCGCTAATTTTTTCCAAAGGATTGAAGTGCTGATGGCTTCTTCCTGGCTGATATCCACCTACTTTAAAGCTACCGTTTATCTGTATGCTTTTATTCTTGGTATCGCTGAGCTTTTTCGCCTCAAAAGCTACCCATTTCTCATTCTGCCAAGTGTACTGATTGTATATGCGCTGTCTAACCTTATTTCACCCAATATGCCCTTTTTTAACACAACCGTCATTCCCTATTGGTTAGAGTGGGATTTTACGGTTAGTCTGGTCTTACCTGTCCTGCTGTTAATCATTCATCTGATTAAATCCAGGTTTTCATTCAAAAAAAAAGCGAAACTTAACGACTAGCCAAGGGGGGACAGATCATGCTCATCAAGGAAAAGCTTACTGTACGCCAGTTTGCGGTCCTTGCCTTCATGGGTTTAATTGGGGATATGATGCTGATCTATCCCACATTAATCACCTATTCAGGTAAACAGGATGCCTGGATCTGTACCATAGTATCCCATTTTATTGGCATGGGGATTTTGTGGCTGTTCTACCAGTTAAATCAAGCATATCCTGGTCTCACCCTCATTGAAATCTGCTCTGCAGTACTCGGAAAATGGATAGGTGCCATTTTAGCTGCCGCATACTTATTTTACTTTCTCATCGGTTCAGCCATATGCATACGTGAAGTCGGAGATTTTATGACAACCCAGATTTATCTCCGCACCCCGATTCGGGCAATTATACTTCTATTTGTCATCGCATTAGGCTGGTCTATACTCAAAGGATTGGGCACTTTTGCTAGAAGCGCAGAGGTTCTGGCACCTGTCGTGATTATCAGTTTAATGATTCTGTTCCTTTGTTTACTTCCACAAGCGAAGGTATCCAATATCGAGCCTTTCTTGGAAACGCCTGTTTTTTCATTTATTAGCGCGAGTATTCGAGGTGCTACAGCTCCATATGGGGAACTCATCATTATTACGATGATTTTCCCTTATGTGACTCACGGTGCCCACAAAAAACGGGATATGTTCTTGGCCACATTGCTTGGGGGCGTCATGTTGACTCTCACGCTTCTCATTTCCTTACTGGTGCTCGGGGCTGAACTGACACAGCACAATATCTATGTATCATATATTCTCGCACAGAAAATTAACATCGGTGGCTTCCTGCAACGAATTGAAGCACTCTCTGCCATCGCCTGGCTGGTATCTACTTATTTTAAGACTTCGCTGTACACGTTTGGATTTATCTTAGGCCTTGCTCAGCTGTTTCGTCTCAAGTCATACCAGCCACTCATCCTGCCGACCACGCTATTATTATTTGGCCTGGCTATTGCGCTTTCGCCTGATGTTCTTTTCTATACCCTCGGCATCATTTACCCTTGGTTCTATTGGGACATTACAGTCAGCATTATTATTCCTGCCTTCCTGCTGCTGATTAATCTTATGAAAAACCGATTTAAACAACGTAATAACGCAAGTTCTCTTCCGCCAAAATAAACAGGCTACATCATCATGGAATGGGTGTCCATGGATGTAGCCTGTTTATTGTTAACCATGCATGTGCTATATGCAGGGCTTATTTTATTTTCAGAGGGTTAGAATCGATTACAGCCCTTTTACCGTATCCAGCGCCTCTTCAATATGCCCCTTCACACGCACCTTCGTCCATTGTTTGATCAGTTTGCCCTCTTCATCCAGCAGAAAGGTGGAACGAACGATACCCATGTACTCCTTGCCATACATCTTCTTCAATTGCCATGCGCCAAACTGCTCGGCAACCGTGTGCTCCTCATCCGATAACAGGATGAAAGGCAGTCCGTATTTGGCAATAAACTTGTCATGTTGCTTCATCGGATCAGTGCTGATGCCCAGAATGACCGTATTCAGCCCCTGAAACTCCTCATGTCGATCCCGAAAATCACAGGCTTGCTGGGTGCAAGACGAGGTCATATCTTTCGGATAGAAATAAATCAGAACACGCTTGCCACGAAAATCAGACAGCTTCACAGACTCACCCGTGCTCGATGGCAGTTCAAAATCGGGAACTTGTACACCTTCTGTTAAAGTCATTTTCATGTCCTCCTTGGAATTCAAGTTATGTGATCCTTCAGATTTGCGTGAAGTAATCCTTCAGCTCACTCTCTGAGAACTCTGGAATTTACGTTACGTGATGAAATAATCTCTTAGCAGGTCATGACCCCGCTCCCCGATAGCGCTTCACGCCGAAGTTCCACAGGGTAAGGCCAATCGTCGCAAAGACCAGCCCCATGACCGGAGTGAGCAAAGCCATACGATGCATCTCTGCTCGCTCAAGGAACAGCGCTGCCGGATAGATGCCAACAAAGGCGAACGGGATAATCCAGGTGAGAAGCACCTGAATGGCTCTGTTATAGATCGTTACCGGATAACGTCCATATCCTTGAATATTGTACATCAGCGGCAAAATACCTGTCGGCGCATCGGAGTAAAAGGATAGGGACGTCAATGTAGTATAGATACCCGCGTAGATTAGCACTGAACTTAGTGCCAATATAATCAATGCAGGGATGTGCCACCATTCCAGCACAAGCCCCATCTCTGCACCACTGAAGATCATAATGATTAACCCGATGAACGACCCTACGAGAGAGGGCGGGTCTACATTTTCCAGCAGAATCTGAAACAGGTTGTGTGCCGGTCTTGTTAGAATGCGATCCATCTCACCTTTGACAATGTAACGCTCGCTGAACCCCCACAGGTTGATAAAACAGCTAAAAATGCCGTAAGGCACCATAAAGTACCCGTAAACAAATAATACTTCCGCCTCACTCCAGCCACCAAGGTTATCGGTATGCCGGAATACGACAAAGATAAAGATCAGATTGGTCGCCTGAAACAGCAGATCGGAGATAATCTCTACCCAGAAGTCGGCGCGGTAGGTGAGGCGTGTCTTCATGTAATTTTTCAGATATTCCCAGATTAAACCCATATAGTACATTCGCTTATCCCCCTTGCACGAACAGACGCTTGCGAGCCTGCCGCCAGATCAGCACCATAGGTATGAGCAGCAGGACAAACCAGAGCACCTGAATCCCGAGTACATTCCAGATGCCTGTACCCTCCACTCTGCCCGTGAAGACCGAGCCCGGCAGATACGTGATCGCCTGAAACGGCAACATCTTCATGATCGTGGACAACCAGTCCGGGTACAAACTGATTGGAATGATCAGGCCCGAGAACAGATCAACGACCACACGTTTCATGCGCATCATGCCTTCGTTATTTTCCACAAAAAACGCGGCCAGTCCCGTAATGACATTAATCTGGGAATTAATGATGAAACTGAAGAACAACATAACGAGAAAACCGATCCATGC
Organism: Paenibacillus sp. 2TAF8; assembly: GCF_052114825.1. NCBI lineage: Bacteria > Bacillati > Bacillota > Bacilli > Caryophanales > Paenibacillaceae > Paenibacillus > Paenibacillus sp. 2TAF8. The sequence continues at coordinate 72,820 of NZ_JBFRFN010000022.1, read as the reverse complement.
CGAGGGCGCCGTTGGAAGTTCCACTGGGAACAGCAGGATGGCAATAATCATGCCTGGAATCATGAGCAGTAAGAAACGGAATATGCCTTCGCCTAGCCCCTGCATCATTTTGACCATCACATAGTTAATCGGCCGGATAAACTGAATCGCAATGGAGCCATCCCGAATATCAGCAGCGATCTCCCGATCCAGATTGTTAAAATAAAAAGCACGCGCCATCCAAGAGACGGCAACATACGTTGTCATCTGTGCTGCCGTGAAACCGCCGATCTCTCCACTGCTTCCATAAATAGCTTGCCATGTAAAGTAATACACGCCGATATTCAGCGTATATATCAAAATGCCGGAATAATAATTAACCCGATACGCAAGCATCGTCAGAAAACGAATGCGCATGAAATCAATAAATGCACTATTCATCTCAGGATACACCTACCGCTTCATTTCCTGCGGACACGATCTCTGGACGCTCGGCAGAACCGGACTGATAGATACTGCGCACAATCTCGTCCGTATTTGTCTCAATAATCTGAATATCCGTAATATCGGCCTGTCCTACCACACGTGCCAGAACATCCGAAACGTTCAGTTCCAGCGGAATCCATACGGAAGCCGACAACTCATTCTCCACGGTCCACCGCACAGGCATCGCCGCTGTCCATTCCTGCATCTGAGTCATCGTATGACCTGTACCAAATTTGAAGCGAACCTCGCGCTCCGTGCCCCACTGGGACTTGAGGTGATCCAGACCTCCATCATAGATGATACTTCCCGCATCCAACATGATGACTCGTGAACACAAGGCTTCGATATCCTGCAAGTCATGTGTCGTGAGCAGAATGGTTGTACCATGTTGCTCATTCATGTCTTTCAGGAATTCACGGATTTCCGACTTTACCACGATATCCAGGCCAATGGTCGGTTCATCCAAGAACACAATGCTTGGATTATGCAGCAAGGCTGCTACCAGTTCACAGCGCATCCGCTGACCGAGACTGAGCTTGCGCACTGGGCGGCTAAGCAGTTCCTGTAATTGCAAACGCTCCACTAGCTCGTCCAGCCGTTTGCGGAAGTCCTGCTCTCCTACACGGTACACTTTGCGAAGCAGATGGAAGGATTCAATGACACCGATATCCCACCATAACTGGCTACGTTGTCCAAACACCACACCAATATTTTTGACAAACTTCTCCCGTTCCTGATACGGAACATATCCACCTACCGATAAATGCCCGGATGTAGGCACCAAAATGCCGGTCAACATCTTAATCGTTGTTGATTTACCGGCACCGTTCTCTCCAATATATCCGCAAATTTCACCTTGCGGTATCTGAAATGAAATATCATTCACAGCCAATACTTCCTGGTATTGACGTTTGAACAGATCCTGAAACGCGCCCTTCAGCCCACCGCGGCTTTTCTGGACGTTAAACGACTTTCGCAAATCTTTGACATCAATCGCCAGCATGTTTATACCTCACTTGGATTTTGTTGAAATTGCTTGTAGCCCAAAAAGAAATTATAATAGTAACAGTCAAAATTCAGCAAGCTTTAAAAAATAGTTTGAAGTGGCCTCCTCTGCCGTGCAGGTTTGGAGGGAAGGCGAACGGAAAGCTTCAAATTATACACAAACTCAACGCAACTTTACATGTACTGAAATCGTTTATTTTTTATCTCAAATACAAAGGAGCGCTAGCATGACCAGAAAGACGAAGAGGACCCTATGGATCTCTCTTGCCGCCTTCGTGTTAATTGTTGGAGGGGCAGCGGCCTACTATTTTGGTTCTATTCTTAATCAGTTGGATGGATTGCAGAAAAAAGGCGAGGATTCGCCATTTGCCAATATTCAAAATGTAGAGAAAGTGAACACACCTGACCCTCCGAAATGGGAAGGTACGGAAACTGTGAACATTCTGGTTATGGGTGTCGATGCACGCGGTCTCAAAAAGGGTGAAGTTCCCCGTTCCGACAGTATGATGGTGGTATCACTTGACCCGCTGACCAAAAAAATCAACCTCTTCTCAATCCTTCGTGATACTTACGTGACGATCGACGGATATGGTAAAGACCGGATTAACACAGCGATTACCCACGGTCCGAACGTAGCCATGGAAGCTGCAAGTGACTTGCTYGGTATCCCTGTTCAATATTATGTGTATACCGATTTCCAAGGATTCATCAAACTGGTCGATGCGGTTGGCGGTGTGGACTTTGATGTAGAGAAGGACATGCATTATACAAGTAAAGCCGACAACAATGAATACGATATTGATCTGAAAAAAGGCTACCAGCATCTCGACGGCAAAACAGCCTTGATGTATGTTCGTTTCCGTCATGATGCGATGTCTGACTTCGCACGTTCAGAACGTCAACGGGAGTTGCTCAAAGCCGTGACGGCAAAAATGCAATCCACGACAACGATTGCCAAACTGCCATCCATCTTGGAAGAAGTTAGCCCGTTTGTGGATACCAATCTTACCCTTTCCGACATGTGGAAGCTCGGTGGACTTGGTTACCAAAGCAGCATGAATGGCAGTGAGCAGGTTCCACCAATGAACCTGTTGAAAGAAGAACGTACACCAGGCGGTGCACAAGTCTTGTCTGTAACCAGTGAAGAAAAACTGAAACAACATGTTCAGGACATCATTCACCCGCCAGCCCAGACAGAAGACCCAAAAGCCAAGGAAGACAAAACGGCTAGCGGTGAAGAGAAAAACACACAGCAACCGGCAGAATAATTGAGCGAGCGATATAAAACAGTATTTGTGCTTTTAGGCCGAGATATAGGTTTGAGCTTATAGCTTTGAGCTAACTTGGTAAATAGTTGGATGGCTAAAACATCAATTAGTGCAGCAGTAAAAGTTACCATACACGGTTACTCGATAACAATACTTGCAGCCTGTGACTATAAAATATACCGTTTATACCATAGCGATGATCCGATTCATTCTCAAAAGGGCAGCCGACATGCTGCCCTTTCGCTATGCCTGTACGCCAAAGTATGCGAAAATAATCATAGCATGTCATTGTTTTGCCGGTTTAAACTATTGGAATTACGAAAGGAAGTTGTCCCATGAATACACGTACGAACTCTGAGTCGTTATATAAAGAAGCCCTGGAGCATATTGTAGGCGGTGTAAACAGCCCTTCACGCTCATTCAAAGCAGTGGGCGGCGGGGCACCCGTTTTTATGAAAAAAGCGCACGGTGCTCACTTCTGGGATGTTGACGACAACAAATATATCGATTATCTTGCGGCTTACGGCCCGATTGTGACTGGACATGCCCACCCACATATTACGAAAGCCATTACGGAAGCAGCTGCCAATGGCGTCCTGTATGGTACGCCGACGGAGCTTGAGATCAAGCTTGCCAAAATGCTCAAAGTAGCGATTCCTTCCATGGACAAGGTTCGCTTTGTAAACTCCGGTACGGAAGCCGTGATGACAACTATTCGGGTCGCACGCGCATATACGAAACGGAATAAAATTGTGAAATTTGCCGGATGTTATCACGGTCACTCCGACCTGGTGCTGGTTGCTGCCGGTTCAGGCCCGTCTACGCTTGGCATTCCCGACAGTGCCGGTATCCCGACCAGTATCGCTCATGAAGTCATTACTGTTCCTTATAACGATCTTGATGGTCTGAAGGATGCACTCGAACGCTGGGGTGACGATGTAGCCGCCGTTATGGTGGAGCCGATCGTCGGTAACTTCGGCATGGTTATGCCAGAGCCGGGATTCCTGGAAGGCCTCTGTGCGATGACACGCGCGAACGGTTCACTCGTTATTTATGACGAGGTTATTACCGCCTTCCGCTTCCACTACGGTTCCACACAGACGTACACCGGATTAAGCAATCACGCGGAGATCGAACCAGACCTCACCGCACTTGGAAAAATCATAGGCGGCGGCTTGCCTATTGGTGCTTATGGCGGCCGTAAACATGTCATGGAGCAGGTTGCCCCACTCGGACCGGCCTATCAGGCTGGAACGATGGCAGGCAATCCAGCCTCCATCTCGGCGGGTATCGCTTGCCTTGAAGTGTTGCAAGGTACTGGAGTATATGAAGAAATGGAACGTCTCGCTATCGATCTGACCGCTGGCTTGCAGGCTTCCGCTGACCGACACGGCATTGATCTGACGATCAACCGGATTCGTGGTGCGTTCTCCACGCATTTCTGCAACCATCCGGTGACGAACTATGATCATGCACAAGACACGGATGGTGAACGCTTCGCGTCCTTCTTCCGCCATATGCTGAATCGCGGCATCAATCTGGCTCCATCCAAGTATGAAGCCTGGTTCCTGACCACCGCTCATACGGACGAAGACATTGCTGCTACCCTGGAAGCCGCAGAAGCCTCTTTTAAAGCAATGGCACAGGAGTAAGAGCGGGAGCCATTGGCTAACCCTCTCACTTTGACTCGCACGTCGAATTGCTAATCGGTCAACACTCTCGCTATTCAACCTGATGAGCATACTTTTCATCATATCATGCCCCCCATACTGCCGAGATTCTAACGATAACAGGAGGCCTTATTTCCCGCTTTTTGATCAGTTTTGAAATCTAACGATCACAGGAGACGTTATTTTGCAAAATGGAACCTAATTCTCCACTCAAAGGGTAATTTTGAACAAAATAGCGTCGCTGGAGATCGTTAGAATATGGATTGGTTCAATATAGGCCAAATAAGGCTTCTCAGGATCGTTAGAATTTTCCTGCCTACAGTACGGGATCATGCAAGGCCGCAAACTTATTCAATCCGGCAAAATTTCGCCTTTACTACATCATCCTAATCATGTTTCGGAGCTGACTTCATCTCAGGTGCGATGATAACTCCCACCTAAATACTCACCTCTCGCAACACAATTAAAAATTCGGGATAGGCCAGCCTAATAAAGGTTGGTTTATTTTATTTTGACGTTGCAGATCGGACCTGCAGCTTCATAATCTCCTCACGAATGATCTGCATCCCCTCAGCAATACGCTGTTTCGGAACATTGGAGATGTTCAGTCGCAACATCTGATCCGTATAGGCGCTGTAAGTCCCTTCGGGATAATATCGTTCCGTTGTATCCGCAATAATTCCGCGTTTCTGTAAACGAGATAGTAAGGCACGGATAGACAAATCCCCTGGCAAAGGAAGGGCGGTATGTTCTCCTCCGGTTCGTGGTGCAGCGCGAAACGGTTCAAAATCAGAATAAGCCGCCAGTTGTTCATGCACAACTTCCATACGTGCGGCGTATCGGTTACGAATGATTTTCCGATGGTGAGCAAACATTCCGCTATGAATATATACTTCCAGCGCAGCTTGAGACAGTAAGGAGGTGTCGATATCCAGCATTCTTTTCATTGCACCAAAAGAGTTGATCAAAGCTAAAGGCAGAACGGCTACACCCATTCGAAGTCCGGGAAACAGGATTTTGGAATAACTTTTCAGATAAATAACCCGATCATGCGTTTCATAAGCCCACAAAGGATCTTGTCTGGCACTATCCTCTAAATCCGCCAGATAATCGTCTTCGACCAGATAAACATCATATCGCTGCGCAAGCCGAAGAAGTCTCTTCTTTTCCGCCGCCTTCATGGAAGTTCCGATGGGATTGTGGAAGCGTGGAATGACATAGAAAAACTTGATATCACCCTCCGCGAACTGGCGTTCAAGCGAGTCCCAATCCAATCCTTCCCCCAGCGTTCTTCGTACACCTGCAATGGGTACATTCAGGCTCTCCAGCAGAGTAGGCATATTGTGGTAGGTAGGTAACTCAACCATGACTTTTGTTTTTCCACCGGCAAAAGGCATTAAGGCAAGCGTCGCTAGCGCCTGTTGTACACCTGAGGTGATGAAAAACTGTTCTGCTCGCGCAAATACCTGATAATCAGCAAACTGTTTCTGTAAAAGCTCAATAAGGGAAGGTAACCCTTGATGTGTGCCATACAAAAAAAGCTCATCCTGCTTCTGTTTCATCGCCACCTCCACACAATGCCGAAAATCTGCATAGGGAAAAACCCTGGGATCAGGAGCCGCCGATGCAAAATCCAGCGGCTCCTCCCAGTCCATATCCTGTATACCTAAACCGTTCTGAACAGCATAATAACCGGATTGGGGCACGGCGTACACCAAATGTCGCTGTTCCAACCATTCATACGCACGAATTGCTGTGCTCACACTGCACTGATATTGCTCCGCCACACGCCGAACCGCTGGCAGTCTGATTCCTTTATCATCCCAGTGCCGGCTTCCCTGCTGCACTAACTGCTCCTGTATCCACTCTTGCAAAGCATGGGCAATCACCTCATATTTTTTCATCCCATCTGCTCCCCTTTTATTTTGTACCGGTACAATTGTTCTTTTTCTCTATTGTAGCACGTGGCGCGCAGAAGTATATTTAATAAGGCTCATATGTTCCATCGCTTGACAGGTAATCAGTAAATATAGTTCATCGGAATTTATGTTGAGTTACTTAACTCAACTTTATTTGGACCTGAGTATGCAGCGTAGCATACGTTCCAAAACTAAATCGCATTACTGGAGGGAAAAGGAATGAATACTACACGCAACCGAACCTATGCTTATATCGCCGCTGTTGTTTACGCCGCGATTATCGGGTTATCTTTTTTATTTGTGAAAATGACCGTCACCATTGCCCATCCCCTGGATGTGCTTGCACACCGATTTGCCCTGTCACTGATTGTGGTCAGCATTCCCGTGGTGTTCGGCTGGATCAAGATCAATCTTCGGCTGGCTGACCTTTGGCGTATTATACCGCTCGGATTGCTCTCGCCGGTTCTGTTCTTTGCCTTTCAGGCCTTTGGATTGGTGACATCCAATTCTTCGGAGGCAGGAATTATTCAGGCGATGGTACCTGTGTTCACCCTCGTTCTGGCTTCTGTCTTCCTGAAGGAACGAACGTCTATCGTGCAAAAAATGTCCCTGCTGCTTTCTGTTGCAGGCGTTATCTTTATCTTTGCCATGAAAGGCAGCGGCATGTCGATGAGCAATATGCAAGGCATTGTACTGTTGCTGCTGTCGGCAGTCAGCTTTGCAGGGTACGGGGTACTGGCAAGACCGCTCACTCGAAAATATAAGCCACTGGAGTTAACCTGGGTTACCTTGATGGTAGGTTGTGTCGTATTTAATGCCATTGCGTTAATTCGCCATGCATACACGGGGTCAATGGCTGGCTACATTCAACCGCTCGAAGATATATCCTACCTTGGTGCGCTCGCTTATCTCGCTATTCTGTCTACCATGGTATCCACCCTGCTGTCCAGTTACGCCCTGACTCATCTGGAGGCATCACGTGTCAGTGTGTTCAGTAATCTGTCTACACTTATCTCCATCGCAGGCGGTGCACTGATTCTACATGAGCCTGTGCAGGGTTATCACTACATCGGTGCAATCCTGATCATCATCGGTGTACTTGGCACCAACATAAGCGTTCGCAAACATAGGCTGGTCAGTCATTCAAAAGCATGATACAATGTGAAAAATTGTAAACGGACGTTATCAACGATGATGAAGTGAAGTACGCATGTCGCGATTCTCCAGAGAGCCGGCGGATGGTGTGAGCCGGTGTGTCGGACATGCGGAAATGGGCTTCGGAGTTCCGAGTTGAACCAAGTTTTAACCCGTTTAAGCACGGGTAAACTTACAGTAGGCAAGGCGGCATGTCCTGCCGTTACCCATGGACAGGATATCGATCTAGATCATGGACGATCTGAGTCAGGTTAGCCTGACTTTTTAAGCACATGACTGCAATGACTCAATTGCTGCATCCGTATCCCGTAAGTGAGCCGCATACCAGCGGCTAATGAAGGTGGCACCGCGAGCATAGCCTCGTCCTTCTGTTCTATTTCCTTAGGGAATTGGAACGGAGGACGAGGCTTTTTTTATTTTCAAATAATGATGTTGGCAGAAATCGCAGGCTGAAAGGAGGTGATGGTCGTGGAAGATGGCTGGTGGCGACAACTCGAGATCAATAACATAAACAACCAAAAAACAATTCAAAGGAGAATGAACCATGAATACAAATCAAGAACTTATTTTGACCGGAGATCGAACCACCGGACAGCTTCATCTCGGCCATTACGTCGGCAGCCTGCGCAGCCGGGTGGAATTACAGGAAACATACGAGACATATATTTTACTCGCGGATGTTCAGGCACTGACAACTCACTATGACCAGCCTGAACTGATTGCAAACAGTGTGCATCAAGTAACTCTGGACTATCTAGCCGTTGGCATCGATCCAAACAAAGCTACTCTTTTTATCCAGTCTATGATTCCCGAGATTGCGGAGCTGACAGTTATTTTCTCCATGTTTGTTACGGTAAACACGCTTCGGCACAATCCAACGATAAAAACGGAAGCACGAGATCGGGGATACACCGATTTGTATTATGGTTTTTTGGGATATCCCGTCAGCCAGGCTGCGGACATTGCTTTTTGTAAAGCGACGCTCATCCCGGCAGGTGAAGATCAGATCCCTCATGTGGAGACCGCACGAAAGCTGGTTCGACGGTTTAACGAGCTGTATGTACCTGTTTTCCCAGAACCTCGAATATTGACGGGTGAACGTTTAGGAGGTTTGGACGGCGTTGGAAAAATGAGCAAAAGCATGGGTAATGCCATCTCCTTAAACGCAACACCGGATGATGTCCAAACAAAACTGACTAAGGCCAAAACCGATCCGGCACGCATTCATCGTTCCGACCCAGGCCACCCAGATATCTGTCCTGTGTATGCTTATCACGAGTTGTTTCGGCAAAACGATATAACATTCATGCTGCCTGCAGTCAGGGAAAGATAGGCTGTACGGATTGCAAGCAGTTGGCTGCCGGGGCCATTAATGAGTTGCTTGCCCCTTTTCGAGAACGGCGTAATTACTATGAACAACGGGAAAGTCAAGTCAAGGAAATACTAATAGAAGGCACACGTCAGGCAAGAAAAACCGCAAAAGAAACGATGCTTGAAGTACGTGAAGCAATGAGCATCCGATATTTCGATCTCTGATCACATGCTGGGGCATAGAATTAGTCTTATACATTTAAGAGAACACAACTTAAGAAGAGCATATGAAGTAAGCTACGCATCACTCTTTCCTGTATGAAGCTCGCCAAACACGTTAACACTGCTGAGGATACTCTACTCTGAAAAGGAGTTCCTCAGCATGAAGCGTACACAACCTTCGTTCTTGCAAGCCATGATGTTAGTCATGTTATCTGTTGGCCTGATCAGCCATGTATTAATTATTCCCGCCCTTCTGAGTGCTGCCAAAAGAGACTCATGGATTTCGGTTTTATTATCTACCGGCCCACTCGTTATTTTTGCAATGATGCTGGCCTACGTGTCACGCTTTCTACAACATCAGACCTTACATGATTGGCTGTCTTCCCATCTTGGTAAACCCGTAGGTTTTCTATTGCGGGTGGGAAACAGTCTCTTTTTTCTATGCGTCATCTACTTTACACTGCGTGACACCACGACCTGGGCCAAAACAAACTATCTGACCGAAACGCCTGTGATCGCAACAACGATCGCACTTATGGCTTTGTGCGGATATGCTGCCTATAAGGGTATGCGTTCGCTCGCCTTTACCGCCGGACTGATTCTGCCGCTCGTCGTGCTGCTCGGCTTCTACGTCGCCATTGTCAATTCCCCGTACAAAGATTACAGCCGTCTTCTGCCTGTGTTGGAGCATGGATGGTCGCCTGTATTTCATGGCATGGTTTACAGTCTTGCAGGTATGTTTGAGTTACTCTTCCTCTGGTACATTCAACCTCATCTCGCCAAACGTATCAAGCTATGGCAGTATCTAATGCTTGCATTGATCATGGTCGGTTTAACGACAGGTCCGCTCATAGGAGCTATCGTAGAATTTGACCCTTATGAAGCAGCCAAAATGAGATACCCTGCATTTGAAGAATGGCGCATTGCCTCCCTGGGCAAATATATTGCGCAGACCGATTTCTTTTCCATCTATCAGTGGCTTGCAGGTTCATTCACCCGAATTAGTCTGGCCATGTATATTGTGGTAGAAATTTGGAATATTAAGAGCACTTCCAGAAGGATGGTTACTTGTGCGTCTTTGGCTATATTTTTTATTCTATCCATGCTGTACCCTCTGGATGATATCACTTTTGGGAAGATTCTGGTTGATTACATCTTTCCATATAATCTCGTGTATCTGAGCGGATTTGCGGTTCTGGCAACGATCGTTGCCTTCATCCATTCACGCCAGCAGAGGAGGAAACGACACCATGGAGAAACATCAGATTGACACGACATCCTATGAGACCTTGCTTGCCTCCCTGAGAAAAAACTTTGAATCCTGTGCGGATGTGGTGATTCAGACATTTTCTGCCCAAGAGGAGACCGTTCGTTCTGTCATTCTGCTTTATTGCGACGGGCTGGTGGACAATAAACAAATCAATCAATTCATCATTCCACGGTTAGAAAAACATACATTGATTATGGAAGAGGCTGTACCCAAGGAGCTTGGACTAACCCTGAAACCCTTAGATGACATTTCCGATCTCCAAAACATAAACATGCTCCTGTTCAGTGGGCAACTGCTCCTTATTTTTGAAAATGGTGTACAGGCCTGCAGTCTGGATATTGCCAATATTCCGGGACGCACACCAGAAGAGTCTGCCATCGAGACGTCCGTGAAGGGCCCACGCGACGGGTTCACTGAAGAGCTATCCACGAACATCGCCTTGGTTCGCAAACGTTTAAAAACGTCATCCATGTGTTATGAGAAAATAGTAAAAGGGGAGCGGACACAGACAACGATTGGCCTGCTGTATGTCAAAGATATTATTAACCCCGAAATTCTAGAGACCGCTCGTAGCAATCTGAATCAGATTAACGTGGACGGAATCATGGGTACATCCATCATGGAACGTGCCGTTATGGGAGGTGTGCGAAGCATCTTTCCGCTCACGGATAATTCCGAACGTCCAGATTATGTAGCGGACTCCTTAATCAACGGTCGCTTTGCCGTACTAACGGATGGGTCACCCGTAGCCATCATCGCACCGACAACCCTGTTCAACCAGTTGAAATCACCTGAAGATGAGAGCACTCCTTTTTTCATCGTGACTTTTGAACGGATATTACGGATTGCCGGACTGCTCATTGCCTGTTTTTTTCCGGCCTTCTACATCGGTCTGACCAGCTTTAATCTGGAACAGATTCCACTGCCCCTACTCGCAACGATCGCAGGAACGCGAATGGGATTGCCCATGCCGGTTACGCTTGAAGCTTTCCTAATGATCTTTATGTTTGAACTGTTCAATGAGGCTGGACGAAGGCTACCGCGTGCATTGGGGCAGACCGTCAGTGTAGTTGGTGGCTTAATCATCGGGGATGCAGCCATTCGTGCCGGAATTACATCTCCTACTATAATTGTCACGGTAGCGATCTCCGTAATCTCCAGCTACATTCTGGTGAATACAGTTCTTGGGGGAGCCACATCCCAAGTCCGTATCGGGATGTTAATTGCTTCTTCGATCTTGGGGTTATTCGGATTTATGGTTGCCCTGTTTGCCTTGTTAGTTCATCTCGTATCTCTGGAGTGTTATGGTGTATCCTACCTCTCACCTGTATCACCATACATTCCCGGAGACTTCACAAAAGCAGTATCGATGCCCCCTTCCATGACACGCACCAAACGCCCAGCCGTATTACGCCCACAGGACTCTACGCGTCATAAGGAAAAACCTAAATGAGATGGGCTTGCGTAAGTAGCATCGTTGCGGTTTGTGTCATGCTGCTAACAGGATGCTGGGATTCCAAGGAAGTGCAGAGCATTAACTTTATTACAGCCATCGGCATCGATTATGCGGATAATCAATACATGACGTACGCCCAGTTAATCGATTTTTCCAGCATTGCAAAGCAGGAAGGGCCGACACCAAGAGAAGGCAGTCAGATCTGGATTGGAAAAGGCACCGGCACAACGTTAAGTATGGCGATCAACAATCTGTATGAGACGTCACAGCAGCAAACGTTGTGGACTCATGTGAAAGCAATCGTGTTGTCCCAAAATGCATTGGAAGGGCGACTCGAGGATATTTTTAACACGTTACTTCACTCCGGACAGCTACGATATACACCATGGATCTATGCGACAGAACAAGATCTGTCCACTTTGCTCTCTCCCTCGGCAATTCTGAACCAGTCAGCTCAAACGATTGAGTTGTTTGAACCGATGAGACTGTATAGGCAGCATTCCGGTTATGAGCCCATTCGCCTGCATCAGCTGCTTGATAGCCTGAGAGAACCAGCATCCGTGGTGTTGCTGCCTTCCGTTTCCACTAAAAATCAGACGTGGCATAACGGTGAAGAGACCCCGCCGCTGATTCGAATGGATGGATTTTACGTCGTGAGCAATGGGAAAAGTCAGGGAAAAGTCTCGGGTGCCGAAGCAGACGGCGCCCGTTACGTAAATTATGACCATGTGTACCAATATCCGCTGTACGTCTATGGGAAGCATGGCAGTACTCCTGACCTTACATTGACTCTTCACAAACCCAAAACGCGTATAAAAGCAAAAAAGAGTGCTGGCGGTATCACCTTTGATCTGTTCACTTCAGTGAAAGGTACGATTGCTGAGGATCATGGCTCTTTTCGTTCTCCCCGTGTAATGGAGCAGGAGGCAGGCAAGCAGATGGAAGCTCAAATTCGTAAGACGTTTGCCACAACCAAAGCGCGCAAAGTAGATTCATTCGGTCTTGTAGAGCATCTCTACCGACATCATCCCGATTGGTGGAGAGCTGAGGTTGCCCAGCGGGCAGAACCCCTTGCACGTATTCATCTCGGCAAAGTTGAAGTCGACGTAAAAATCCTGAATGCCAGTACGTATAAATATGGGGAGTAAATCGATGAGCAAAGACCTGTAATCTGCATTGAAACTGTCGCAGATTATAGGTCTTTCTGTGCTTGGTCAGTGATTGTTAGCGTGGCTAGATGAGTAAGACACCGTAAATTATTTATTAGTTAACTCTCTTCGTTTATGCCAAAGGGTACGCCATGACACTCATTAATGCGAGTTCAGGCTGAGTTGTGTCCAGACGGCTGTACTGGATGATGACAGGAACATTACTTGAAACCGTGATGGCATATGGTACACCGGAAGGGATGCTTTCTTCCCCGGCACGTAGCGATGCGGTACGGATATGTTTTGTCCTTTTAGCCGGGACTTCAGCTTGAATATGCTCCAGCGGATCGCGGTCTTCAAAATAAATCGTGATGTCCAGCGTTGCATCTTCACTGCCTGTATTCAATACACAGATGCTCTCATGGCTTTCCAACGAGCCTGAGCTATCCGGTGGGATGTACCCATCTGGAATAACCCAGTATGTATGGCCATGACGAGTGGATTTAGGGATGCTTGTGTGGTCCATGATTCTCCTCCTTTCGCTCATTGCGAAGATGATGCTAGTTAAACCCGGCGGGGGCTCGCGGGCGGACACTCGGTCGGCGGATCGGGTGCGGGCCACTCATTGGTCCGGGATTTCTTTTATTCCCCTCCATGGGGGAAATCCCGTGCCAAACGCGGGCGCTTCGCTCGTTACTTCGCGATACGCCCTGAAAATTAAAACCTCGGGGGGCTCGCGGGCGGACGCTCGGTGGACGGATCGGACTTCGGGCCACTCATTGGTCCGGGATTTCTTCTATTCCCCCTCTATGGGGGAAATCCCGGGCCAAACGCGGACGCTTCGCTCCCTTTTCCCGATTCCGCCCCCCTCGCTGCCTCGCTCACCCTCTACTGCTTTTAAAGGACATGGCCTTCGCTTCGTTGGGCCATTTTTTGCACTCGTTGCTTCGCTCGTTGCTTCGCGATACGCCCTGAAAATTAAAACCTTCGGTAGCTCGCGGGCGGACGCTCGGTGGACGGATCGGGCTTTGGGCCGCTGTTGGTCCGGGATTTCTTCTATCCCCCTCCAAGGGGGAAATCCCGTGCCAAACGCGGGCGCTTCGCTCCCTTTTCCCGATTCCGCCCCCCTCGCTGCCTCGCTCACCCTCTACTGCTTTTAAAATGCATGGCCTTCGCTTCGCAGGGCCATTTTTTTGCGCTCGTTGCTTCGCTCAACTCGCGTTTTATCTTTTAACAGTTGCAGTTCAAGTTAACTCTCAGACGCACAGGACTTAAAATCCTGCGGTATTTAATCTCAGTAGCTTAAAAATTAGATCCTCATCAAAACAATTCCGGCTACATTTTCTCTTATCTGAGATACATCTGAAGCGGCTGTAAACGCAGTTCGCCAATGGCTTCAGCCACCTGCTCTGCCAAGCGGCGGGCGCCTCGCTCCTGAAAATGTGTGTTATCTTCCATCCCGGTTGGGAAGTTGATATATTCGCCGGGCAGCACCCACATAAAATCATCTTTGGTGCCTTCTTCGCCCGCCTGTTCAAACAGCAGACGGCTGCGTTCAGCCAAATCAATGAGCGGCACCTCTTCATCTGCCGCAAGTTCACGCACGGCGGTAATATAATCGCCGTGCGTATCGGTTAATGTGCCGTCTTCCGCGAAATATCGGCGATGCACTGGCGTGATCAGCACCGGGCGAGCTTTGGCCTCGCGTGCGGCATTGATGTACTTTTTTAAATACTGCTTATAGGTGGTGAAAGGCTCTGTTGCCCGTTCCGGGTCAGGCTTCTCGTCGTTATGTCCAAACTGAATGAATAAAAAGTCATCCGGTTTCATTCGCTTCATGATCGCATCTAGGCGCCCTTCATGAATAAAGCTCCGGGAGCTTCGCCCCGACTGCGCATGGTTATCGATGGCCACGTCATGTTTGAACTGTGCAGGCAGTAGCTGTCCCCAGCCACAATACGGGTATCCGCTCTCCGGCTGATCCGTTACCGTTGAATCCCCCGCGAGAAACACGGTCATCGTTTGGTTTGCCAGCGTTATTTCCAGTGCATTGATTCGAGGGGCTGGCCCCGAGAAGCTAAGGCGAAGCCGGCCTCCACGCACAACAACAGCAAATCTCATCTCTGCGTATTGCCCAGCCACCGTGCGAATCGTGGGCAACATCAGCCGGCATTCCCCTGCTTTCACACGCGTGATTGTATCCGCCAGCGGATCTCCGGCAATCAGTAACACCTGATACGTCCCGTCAGGTACATCAAGCACAAATGACGCCTTGAGCGGGATGCAAAAGCTGGAACGCAAGCGGGTAGACATTGTTTCCTGCCCTTGCGGAGGATAAACCCCTTTTGAGGAAAACCCTTCAGTTTCTTGCTCATCGTACCGCTGCTTCTCATATACCAACGAACCTGGCTCGAATCCGAATCCCTTGCTCTCATCGTATATCGTTGTTGACGAAACAGCCACATAGCCATCTTCTTTTCCTACATTCGTATGGAGGCTTTCTTTGCCAACTTCCTTATCGGGTTTGCTCATAGCTACAGTGGATGCCGATAGGATTTCTGATCTATGATCAGCTTGAGCGATAGGACCAAAACTAAACTTCCACGAGGAACTTTTTTGTTCGACTCGTTCGCTCTGTTCTGCATGTTCTGCGTTTGCCAAGTCTGCTGCATCCACTAATTTTTCTCCTCCATGTATTATTATTAGTTTGAGCGACCTTGTTTTGGAATATTTCGATCTTGCCTTGTTACCCCTTCAGACCACTCGTGCTCATGCCTTGCACAATCTGCTTCTGGAAGATAAAGAATACAGCCACAACCGGCACCAGACTGACAATCGACATTGCAAACATCGCACCCCAGTTAGATGCAGATTCGCTATCAAGGAACATTTTGAGTGCCATCGATACGGTATATTTATCAGGCGAGTTCAGATACAGCACGGGTCCGAGCAAATCCTCCCATCTCCAGTAAAAGGAGAAGATTGCCGCTGTCGCCAGCGAAGATTTGATCAGGGGCATGATGATCTGAATATAAAGCCTGAATTTGTTACAGCCATCAATCGTTGCGGCCTCGTCCAGCTCCTTCGGAATCGTGCGAATAAACTGCACCATCAGGAAGATGAAGAATGGCATCCCGAAGAAGGTAGGTACAACAATCGGCAGAATCGTGTTCAGCCAGCCCAGCTTGGTAAAGATAATATACTGCGGAACCAATA
Source organism: Paenibacillus sp. 2TAF8 (assembly GCF_052114825.1). Taxonomy (NCBI): domain Bacteria; kingdom Bacillati; phylum Bacillota; class Bacilli; order Caryophanales; family Paenibacillaceae; genus Paenibacillus; species Paenibacillus sp. 2TAF8. Next base: position 56,715 of record NZ_JBFRFN010000022.1, on the reverse strand, counting down.
CCACATCATGTGGCAACATTAGCGTAAGCATCATCAGAGAAAACCAGAAGGTACGTCCTTTAAAATTCAATCTGGCAAAACCAAACGCGATCAGTGACGACGACAGCACTGCCCCAATGGTAGAGATCACCACAATGATCAGTGAATTGGTGATATAGTCCATAAACGGCCGCCCAGCCGTTCCTTTCCAGCCATCCACATAGTTCGACCAGATCCATTCGGTCGGAAACAGGCTCTCTGCTGTTACAAAAATCGTCCGGCTCTCCTTGAAAGAACTGAATAACATCCACAGCACTGGGTAGAGCATCAGAAGGGCAAGTGCGGCAACGAACAGATGATAGATTGGCCATTTTACATTTCTCCACACCATGATTACTTCCCTCCTTCAGATTCGTAGAACACCCAGAACTTGGATGTCAGGAACACAGCCGCTGTAAGTACACCAATCATGATCAACATCACCCAAGCCATCGCAGAAGCATAACCCATGTTGTTAAACATAAATGCCTGACGGAACAGATATAACGAGTACAGCATCGTACCGTCCATCGGGCCGCCCTCTCCTTTGGAGATGATGTACGCAGGCACAAAGGTCATAAATGCACCGATCGTCTGCATAATCAGGTTGAACAGCACGATTGGGCTGAGCAGCGGCAGCGTTATGCTGAAAAATTTCCGAACGGGATTCGCACCATCCACCCCTGCGGCCTCATACATCTCGGGAGAGATATTTTTCAGACCTGCCAGAAAGATCAGCATCGATGAACCGAACTGCCACACGGACAGGGAAATCAGCATAACAAGCGCCGCATCGGGATCGCCAAACCAACTTACCGGACCAATGCCTATGGCGGTCATCGCACTGTTAATGACACCTTCGTTACTGAACAGGTTACGCCACATAATCGATACAGCCACGCTCCCCCCGATGATGGAGGGCAGATAGTACAATGTACGGTACGTTCCCACCATGCGAGAGCCCGTGTTCAGGATCATTGCGACAAAGAGGGCAAAAATCAGCCTTAACGGCACCCCGATAAATACATATAAAAACGTAACCTTAACCGAATTCCAGTATTTTGGATCATCAAAAAACATCTTGGTATAGTTGTCCATCCCGATCCATTTGGGAGAGGTGAACAGGTTATAACTTGTAAACGACATGTAGAGGGAAACGAACATCGGGATGAGCGTAAATCCAAGAAAACCAATAATAAATGGGCTGATAAAAGCATATCCCGTCAAGTTTCTGCGCAATGAAGAATACTGCCTCAAGTGGAACGTACCTCCTTCATGGATCAGCTTGCTGACGCCTTCATGTTACAGACAGGACGGGGAAAGGCCCTCGCCGTCAGCGAGCAGCCCGTTTCCCGTCCATCCCTGCAAGCGGGACGAGCAAGCCATCATTCAATTGTTATTTATTGTTGGCAAGCACGGATTCTGCATTTTTGCGGAAGGTCTGTGCCGCCTGTTCGGCAGTAATTTTACCAAAGTTCAGCTCTTCCACGACATCAGCGAGTGAGGAAATGACCTCAGGTGATCCAACCGGTGGTGGCGGGCTCATTGGAGAAGCTTTCGGCTCCATCGATGCCACGAATTCGAATACCTGTTTCGTTGCATCGCTCAGTTCAGGAGCAATAGCCTCTTTGATTTTTCCGGAGATCGGCACACCGCGCTCTCCTTTGATCAGTTTGTTCGCTTCTTCGTCATTCACCCAGAAGTCAATGAACTTCGCTGCTTCTTCCTTCACCTTGGAGTTGGACGTTACACCCCAGTACATACTTGGCTGCATATAAAGCCCTTTCTCCATATCCGGTCCCGGCATTGGCGCAATCGCAAGCGGACGGTTAGCTACCTGTTGCAACGCAACGAATTGGTTCGACCATTGCCATACGCCGATGCCTTTTTCTTTGACCAAATCCGACTCTTCAATGATGCCTTTCGTTTGATTAGCCACATCCGGCGAAGGCGCTGCCTTCTGCTCAATCATGCGTTGCATTAATCCGAAGAACTCTACGAACAGAGCATCGTCATCATAACCAAGCCCGGTTCCTTCCGGATTGTAGAGTGATTTGCCTTTGGTACGCAGGAAGTAGTGGAAGAAGATATCCGGCGCTACACCGCCATCCAGATACAGTCCCTTCTCTGCTACTTGTTTACCAAGCGCTTCGTAGGATTCCCATGTCAGATTTTCCGGCATGGCATCTACGCCAGCTTTCTTAAGCAACGCAGGATCAAATTGGAAACCAAGTACGTTAACCCCAGCAGGTACACCGTACTGTTTGCCGTTAATTACACCTGTGCTGATGACATTCTCGGCCACATCATCCACCTTGATCTGATTGCCCAAATACGGTGCGAGATCTTCAAGCTGACCGTTCTGTGCATATTGGCTGATGTAGGAAATATCCATCTGAATAATGTCAGGCAACTGGTTGGCTGCGGCTTGCGGGGCAAGCTTTTTCCAGTAGTCGTCAAAAGAAGCATATTCCACATCAATCTTGACGTTTGGATTTTTCGTTTTATACAGATCGATGACCTTCTGTGTATATTCATGCCGTGTATCCGAGCCCCACCAAGCGATACGCAGATTTACCGAATCACCCTTGCTCCCGGATCCCTGTTCGCTGCCTCCACCTGAGCTACATGCCGCTGTAAAAACAAGCAATGCAGCCATCATCAGGAATATTGCCTTTTTCACCATGCCATTCTCCCCTTTTTATGTTGATATGGTACTGTGAACGGGTTATCTCCATCTTCTTAAACGATGTTCTGATAACGCTTTCACAAACTTGATAATGTCATTTTCGCAAAAGTACGATCCAAGTTGAATACACAAAACCGTCTTGTTGGTTCAAAAAACAGAGGAGGACATCCCTGGCGCTTCAAGCGCCGGTTATCCTCCTCTTGAGATATGGAATTACATCGCATGTATACGGACTAGTTATTGACAATTCATTGTTAGATGCCAAATCTGCGGAATTCGGTAGGTGTCATCCCGGTCCATTTTTTGAACACCTGACTGAAATATTGCGAGTTACCTCCAAAACCAAATAATTCAGCCAACTCAAACACCTTCACATCTCCACCTCTTCGGATATGTTCACACGCCCTTTCAATGCGCAGACGATTGACGTAATTAGAGAAATTTTCTCCGGTGACTTTTTTGAAAATTTTGCCAAGGTAGTCTGGATTCATATACAACATCTGATGCGCCACTCCGCTCAAGGAAAGGTCAGCCTCACCATAGTGACGATCCACGATGTCCATCATTTTCTCCACCGCCGAAGATTGGCGGCTGATGTAGTTTTTATAATAACCAGCGGTTAAACGGGCAGCACTATCTGCCACAAACGTATTCAAATCAGCAAGCGTATCGATATGCGTAAGTTCCGCCATTCGCTGCGTGAAATCGGTTGCCTCCTCTGGCGGACAGACTTGAATCATGGCAGAGTATAGCTGCACTACATAAGCACGCGTTACCTCGATATCCAGCTTCTGGTCTGCCAGCTGCACGAACAGACGATATACCTCTGCGGCAACTTCTTCCGTATTGCCCGATTTAATTAACTGGCACAGCTGCTCAGCATCCTGCTCCACATTCACACCGTCACATTCCCCTGCCAGCACCACATCATTTTTGGTAATAAGCTTGCCCTCTCCAATGAAAAAGCGATGATTCAAGTACTGCATCACCTCACGGAACAATCGTCGGGACTCTGTCATATGATCCGCTTCGCTGAGAGCAGCCGTCAACTCTAATCTGTAGAGACGGGTAAACGCCTCGCGAACCGCATCAATTCGATCCTGCAGCACATCTACATCCGCGGTATCTGCCAGCACAATCAAAAGCTTGCCTTCAATCGTGGTGCTTAACAGTACACCCGGAAGCAGATCGGCAGCTATATTTTTAATCGCAAATAAATGACTGTAATCATGCTCATCCACAATCCGAAGCAACAGTAAACGCACGCTGTTCTGTTGAAGCTCCAGATTGAACAAATCCTGATAATACGCCAAATCCACGGGCCCATACGTGCGATTGGTCATGAACTCCAGCAGAAACTGTTCCTTCACATGGGGAAGTACTCGTTGCAGACGCTGCTTGATCTCTCCCGCCACATGTTCTTTTACCTGCGCATCCTGACGCTCTTGTAACAACTCAACCAAGGCATCATGAATCTGACTCTCGTTACACGGTTTGAGCAGATAATGCTTTACCCCATATTGCATCGCCTTGCGAGCATACTCAAACTCCTTGTAGCCGGATAACATGATGAAACGTACTGCGGGATAAGCTTCGGAAGCCTTCTCGATTAGACCTAGACCGTCCAGACCCGGCATGGAAATGTCGGTAATGATGATATCGGGTTTGGCACTTTCGATTTTGCCCAGTGCTTCCACTCCATTTCTGGCTGTATCCACAAGTTCTGTTCCTGCAGCCGCCCAGTCAACCACCTGAGAAATCCCCTCCAGAATGACACGTTCATCATCTACGAGCATCACTTTGTACATCGTCATCGTCCTCTCTAATCCAAGGTATGCTGATCGATACTACAGTTCCTGATCCAGGCTTGCTATTTATGCTCATCGTGCCTTCATCACCAAAGGTCAACCTTAGACGTTCCTGAATATTCGTAAGCCCTATGCCCTGCCCTCTGGTCTGAATCTGCCCTTCCTGTAAACGTTCCATGAATTCGGAGGTCATGCCCGGCCCGTTATCCTCGACTTCAATCCGAATATGCTCCCCTTCTGCTCTGGCACGGATTCGAATCTGGCAAGGTTCGATACTTGGTTCCAGCGCATAATGAATGGCATTTTCCACAAGTGGTTGCAACGTTAGTTTGGGTATTCGTGCAGTTCCAACCTCAGGGGCAATATGCATGTCAAAATCAAGTCTTTCCTCAAACCGGGTACGCTGAATGGTCACATAGCTGCGCACGATGTCTAGCTCCCGTTCCAGCGTAATCCATTTCTCGGACATATTGACCGAGCTGCGTAGCAGGAAACCAAGCGCTTCGACCATCTCGGAGATTTGATGCTGTTTCTGCACTTTGGCAAGCCAGTTAATGGATTCGAGCGTGTTATATAAAAAGTGCGGGTTAATCTGCGCTTGAAGCGCTTTCAATTCTGTCTCACGAATGACGAGCTGCTTCGCATAATTCTCGTCTATTAGCTCTCGAATCCGTTGTAACATCATTTTAAACGTTCGATGTAGAAGTCCGACTTCATTTTGCGGAGATACGGGAATGTTGCCAAGGGCTGCTTCCTCCAGTTTATCCAGATCCCCTTTTTCAATATTACGCATTTTCTTGATTAATTGAGCAATCGGATGGGTGATACTGCGCGAGAATTTGGCTCCAATCACAAGGGCCACCAGGAAGATCATAATAAAAATGACCATGACCAGCTGTTTGACAAATTGAATCTGCTTGAACATCTGATCAAATGGCGTGGTATATAAATAATTCCAGCTGGTATAGGATGAATGGGCTCTTGCTACAAAATATTTGCCTTGCTCTAACGTGGCAATCCCGTAGGGTTGAGTCCGCTTCAACTCTGCTGCGATTTCGGATTGGCTTACGTGGGATTCAGTTGGGTAAATGACTTCTGTCCCATCGACGATGAGCAACTGCGAGTCCTCCGCTGGTTCCTGCATCTGATCCTGGACGATCCGATCCAGCCGCACACGGATAATCAGGGTTCCCAGTTTATCCAGCGTAAATGCTCCGCCAGTAAAAGACTTCACCTGTCTAACCGACAGTAGCCTCGCCTGTTGATCCCCACTTGCCAGCCAGACGTTGGAACCTGAATATTGCTCACCGAGCGAAATCAGTTCCTTTTGCTTCGCTTCTGAGATGCCTTCCCGATTACCTGCCGCCATAACATTGTTATCGTTGTCGATAAAGATCATGGAGTACACGTATTTCTCGGAACCGGCGTAGGCAACGAGTCGGTTTGTAATCTTTTTACGAAGACTGTTCCGCTCGTATCCGGTCTCCGCCTTCTCCAGTTGCAGCAGATACTGTTGCAGCGGCTCATCCGACATCACTTTGAAGGACAGATTGGATAACTCCCGTAGCTTGTTCTCGATGCCAACCGATGACATATTGAGCACCTGTGATGACTTCTCATAGATCTGGCGGTCATAAATATTTAACACGTACTGCATGACAGATACGTAGAAAGCAAAGCTGATCAGCATCAAAAAGCCAATCAGCAACATCGTTTTGTGGTGAATGGGCAGTGTGTTGAAAGCGTTTTTATATTTACTCACTCGGGAGCGCTCCTTTGCTTGGCGAAGGGTTGCTGTTTTGGGGATGCTGGACTAACTAAAGGGATGAACAAGGTCTTCATTGGTTCGAACATGCAGCAAGTTTGAATTTGTTCGTTATTCTCCTGAACGCACAATCCAGCTTACTTGTAAGTTATTTTCATATTTACACATCCATGGTCGGATGACAAGTCATATTTATGCAACGTATAGAGTCATCTGAACAGGTATACAACTATTATTTTGCTGTGAGGGCATGGGTTTCGAAGAAATATGATCAACAACACAGTACACCAATAATTCTAACGATCACAGCAGACCTTATTTGGCCATTTCGATGTGTTTTCAAAATCTAACGATCACCAGCGACGCTATTTGACCCAATTCCATGCGAAAAAAGGATAAATCGAAGGAATCACCCTAAATAGGGTCCATACGGATCGTTAGAATTTCAAAAGGCTTATTTCAAGCAAAATAAGGCTTCTCCTGATCGTTAGAATAACTCTGCCCCTCCACACACATCACCCGCTAATCATTCCATCTCGCATTAATCATCTACAGCTTTTACTGCATTGCATTAGTTGTCCACTACCTTTACTACTTTAATCAAATATTTTGGAGCAATTTCAATACATTTCAGCAGAATTCACAAAATCTCACCAGAAATGTGTACTCACGTCATCTTCCCCTCTTAGAAGAACAGCAAAAAAAAGTGACGAGTCAGGTATAAACCCTGCTTCGCCACTTCATCATATGTGTGAGGTAAAACCTTACGGGTTAACAAATACCGTCTTGAGCTTCGCGATATACTGCACATCAAAACCAAGACCCTCCGCTACCATAGCTACCGGAACATAGGTTTTCGCTTCTTTGCCTACTTTGTTCAGAAAGGCAGGCGTATCCACGGCAACGGATGCACCGTTCACTTTCACGGCATTCGCTCCGATTTTTACAGCTACTGTGCGGTCACCGTAGGTAATGGTTGCAGTTGACGTTTTATTATCCCAAATAGTTTTGGCACCCACTGCATTCACGATATCCTGGATCGCGACGAAGTTTTTGCCGTTACGAATGACTGGTTTATACGGTGTGTTAAGTGTCTTGCCACTTACGATGATGTTCATCGGTTGGCCCGCATCTGGCGCAGTCAGTTTCGTGTAGTCACCCCAAATGGTTTTTGCAAACTCTTCAGCAATAGCCGCATATCCGAGCTGATTCGGGTGAAAATCACGGTTTTTGATCATATGTGTCATCGTTCCCTCACCGCCAACAAAGTCTTTGGCTACATGAGCGACTTTCACATCTGCACCCTGAGCTGCGAACTGAGCAGCAATGCCATCAATCGTTTGTGTGAATCCTTGGGAAGCCTGCATCAGTTTGGCATACAGCTCTTTGCCCGCTACTTCCGGCATCGGCTGATACTGGTCAGCAATAACAATTCGAGCAGATGGATTAATCTCATGAATATCATTAATGATAGCAGTAACATTGGTTGTATACGTTAATAGCAGTTCTTTCACTTTCTCTTGCAGCTCTTGGTCGCTCATCGTAGTCGCTGTACCAAGGAGTTCCGAAACATCATTGCCGCCAATCGTCATCGCAACAAGATTAGCCTGTGCAATGCTTTCACGGATTGCAGCCGTATTAGCTCCGATCTGTCCTGCTCTTGGATCAGGCAGACTCGGTTGAATCGCTTCTGAAGTCAGCGTCTTGCTTTCCTTGATCGCATCGGTAAAGTTCTTCAAACCACTCGTTTTAAGTCCAGCGATGCCGAAGTTATCCACCTGTGTACGTCCATGGAGCAAGCCCTGTTCCTGTAAACGCTCAACGTAACCGTAAGGCAACGTAGTCATTTTTGGCTCATATCCTACGGTAATGGAGTCACCCAATGTGACGATTCGGAACTCTTTTGTTACCGCAGTAGCATCTTTCTTGGTTGCTGTAAGCGATGCTTCATTTGGAGCGACAGGTAATACGCCCGTTTTGGCATCGGCAGCATGTGCCGGCAATGCGGACGATGTGAACAGCAACATACCCGCCAGCATGCTGGCACTCAGGCCTGCGGCGGTGTTTTTCCAAATACGTTTACGCTTCATTCTTGTGAACACTCCTTTAGTTAAATCCAGCTTTTACACGATTATATAGTACACCAATCATTCCGATGACATATGCTTGTGTACCTCTATTCTATCACTACAAATATAGCTTTGTCCTCTTGCCTAAATGTGCGCGCAAAATAATAGACCTCCCTTTGCCGGGAAGTCTATTATTATTAAAAATCCGACTCTATTCATGAGAGCAACCTGAATGATAGTGTGCCTACTGATAGGCGGTATGTCGATTGATGGTCGTAGTTCCCTGGATGTTACGCTTCGCTATCCGAATCTGAATCCCTAACTTGATCTTGATCTGCACGCCCACTTGGCGTTGGTGCGCCATTTGCCTTCGTTTCTTTCCCAGCAGCAAGATCCAGATACCGGTCATACCGATCATCTAGTTCACGAGCCATGGTACGAAACTTTAACGTTTCCTCCACAATGGGGTCTCGTTCTGTCTGAATACGTACCTCGTACTTCGGAGGAATGAGCTGACGTTCCCGCTCTTCAGCATCACCGGACGCTTCCATGTCTCCTTCCGTCAGCATATCGCTAAGCCGTCGTTCCAGTTCTTTGGATTCATCCATCGTAATTCTCTCCTTTGATATAATAGTATATAAGTTAAACTAAAGATTTTACACAGTCCACTCCGATGACAGAATAACCTTGAGGGTAGCTGTTATCCCCAGATTTTTTGGATTCCCTTTTCCAAAGGAGAAAATCCGGTGATAAGCGTATGCTTCCGATGCAGCTTTCTTGCAGAAAGCTTTTAGGCGAACGCTTCGCTTTTCCAGGTTTTTTCTGCCCCCTTCGTTAACGTGTAAAAGAATAGTTCATATTATATAAATAGCTTATACCAAACCAAAGCTGCCTTCAGATTATTCCAGCCCGGTAGCCTTGGCTTCTTTCAAAACATCCGTCAATGCATCATGAATCTTGCCATTGCTGGCAACGATATGGTTCACCGCTAGCGTATATGATGTTCCGATCGTATCCGTCACTTTACCGCCGGATTCCGCAACCAGGAGTGCACCTGCGGCAATATCCCACGGTTTGAGGCCCACTTCCGTATATGCACTCAGGCGTCCAGCAGCAACATAAGCCAGATGAATCGCGGCCGAACCGCCTGCACGCAGATTGCGCACCTGCGGAGCAAGAGCCTGAACAGCAGCCATATTCAGTGGCAACGCAAATGTTGTATCTGCCGGGAATCCTACTGCCACAAGGCTCTGCGCAAGTGTGTCTTCACCCGATACCGTCATCCGGTTTCCATGTACGTAGGCTCCTTTTCCTTTTTCCGCAACAAACAATTCATCCCGGGAAGGGTCATAGATGACACCCACAATCACTTCACCCTTATGTGCCAGCGCAATGGACACCGAATAGAATGGGAATCCGTGCACAAAGTTCGTCGTTCCATCCACCGGATCAACAATCCAGAGGTACTCTTCCTCTGCTGCTTCCTTCAGCGCTATTGCTGAAGCTTCCGGCCCCGGTTCAACTCCCTCTTCCCCCAGAATAGCGTGGTCTGGAAAATGGGTCAGAATCAGGCGGCGAATCATCTGCTCTGCACCTTTATCCACTTCGGTCACCAGATCCTGAGGAGAATACTTCGTTCCGAGTTCACTTACCGTACCCAGACGGCTCTTGATCCACTCGCCCGCCTTGGACGCAGCATTAATGGCAACGGCAGTATAGCTTTTGCTTGTCACGACATAAGGTACCTTTTCCTTTTCACTCAAAGCGTTCACTCTACTTTCTATATCAATCTACGAAAAAGTTAAAAATACTTTTTAGAAGTATACGTCTGAGCATTCGTAAAGTTTCTTGCTGCCCAAGCCCCTTTTGGCTTCACGAATGAATACGTACCGTGGACTCGTCCACCCATTCAACACCTTCATCCTGATAAAAGGCCAGTTTCTGCATCAGCTGCACCAGGGCTTCATCCTTGCGCTTCGCCTCAATCATTACATCAAGGGCCGGTGTATCCGCTGCAATATGACGCAGAAAATCAAGTATTGGCTCGACCTCCACTCCATCCGCATGACCGCGAAGGTCCTTTTCACTTTTAGGACTGGATACATGGATTTTGGGGACTAATGGCTGGTTTGGCGGTGCATCGGCCTGGGCCAACGGTGATTGCCAAGTCTTTAAAATATCCGGCCACAGCTCCCAGGGTTGCTCGCCTTCGTTGTTCACCCATTGGTGATGTATATCCAGTACCATCGGCAACCCGAGGTTCTGACATACTGCCAATGTCTCAGGTGAATTGAACGTTTTATCATCATTTTCAAGCGTCAGCCGCTCCTGAATGTCCCGGTCCAGCTTCATAAAATTCTCTTCAAAACGACGTGCCGCTGAAGACTTGTCCCCATATGCACCACCAATATGAATATTGTTCTTGGCTGTCGCGTTGAGGCCCATGGCGTCCAGCATTCGGACATGATGACGAAGATCCTTCATCGAGTTGCGCAGCACCTCTTCGCGAGGGGTGCTCAGCACGGTAAAATGATCCGGATGAAAGGATACGCGCATCTGATTCTCCTTCACGAAATCACCAATCGCTTCAAAGTCCTGCTTCAGTGCCGGAAACGGGTCCCAGTCACTCAGATCCTGATGGGTTGCCAGTGGAATTAATTTCGAAGAAAAACGATATACATGAATATGGCTACCTTTATTATGCCGAAGTAAACGTAATGTATTGTGCAGGTTCTCGGCTGCAATGCGTTCCAGCTTGCGAATGGCCGCTTCCCTGTCGTCGATTTTGTTAAAACTGGCCATCGTCATGGTCTTGGAAGGCGAAGCATTCTCCACCAACACCGACATTGCCACGTAACCGAAACGTACAAGCATGAATTTCTTCCTCTCTGTTTAGGACGGACAGACTCTGCACGGCTGTGAGCAGCCGCGGAGATCAACCGACATGATATATAACCAAGTTTTACCCTAAACAAGGGAGCATAATCGCATGTTTGCAAATCCTCCCGCACTCTGTGAAAGAAGTTATCCCGTAAAGCTAAGCTCCAGTGACAGCCCTATCCATAGGTTCTATTCCTGCGCCTGCTCCCCAAAGAACATCTCATCGGCAAGCGCCGTCTGGATACGTGACTCTTCCTCCGTCAGCTTGCGAATGAGCTGCATCTCTACTTCTGTCACTTCTTGATTCTGAAAATTGATTTCCGCAATGGAAGCAACAATTTTCACAATCGCTACGGCTACATTGTCCGGGGTGTAAGCAATGACCTTTTGCCCGGTCGGGAACACCCGGAAGCCTTGTTTAACCATTTTGCCACGACCGTATTCCAGCAGTTCGAAGAGCTCCTGCTCGCTTTTGAATTTACATACGGAATTAAACTCTGTCTGAAATCCCATGCACATTCCTCCCAATCTCCTGATAGTGGAAATCCAGCCTGGATAGCGGATCGTCCAGGTTATGCCTGAACGCCGTTTTCGTAATTCAGTGCCTGTTTGCGGTTATACCGTTCCAGTCCCAGTTCGATCATGCGATCCAGCAATTCGGCATACGACACACCTGTCTCGCGCCACAAAAGCGGGTACATGCTGAACGGAGTGAAGCCCGGCATCGTGTTCACTTCATTAATCAGCAGTGCTCCATCCGATTTGCGAATGAAGAAATCTGCGCGCGAGATGCCGTTACCCTCGATAGCACGGAACGCCTGCAAAGCCGCTTCACGAACGCGATCTGCTGCCTCAGGGTCGAGCGGTGCAGGAATCAGCATCTGGGACTGACCGTCGATGTATTTGGCTGCATAATCATAATACTCACCAGAGGATACAATCTCGCCTGGAACCGATGCCATCGGTTCATCATTGCCGAGAACACTAACCTCAACTTCGCGTGCTTCCACAAATTCCTCAATGACTACTTTGGTATCATACCGGAGTGCAAACTCAATCGCTGTTTTCAGTTCATCGCGGTTACGCGCTTTGGAAATACCTACGCTGGAGCCAAGGTTGGCTGGTTTAATGAAACACGGATAACCCAGCTGGTCTTCGACCTGTACGATCATTTCGTGTTCAGCCTGTTTCCATTGTGTCGCGTTAAAATACGTAAAGGCACACTGGTCAATACCAGCTTGGGCGAACAGCTTTTTCATCACGACTTTGTCCATACCGCCTGCCGATGCCAACACGCCTGCACCCACATACGGCATATCGGCCATCTCGAACATCCCCTGGATCGTGCCATCTTCACCGAACGTACCATGAAGCAACGGGAACATGATGTCGAGCGCTTCCGCCCCGCCGTACAAACGCGCAAACAATGCATTTAGCGCGTCCTGAGTGCCGCCCGGGAAGTTTTCCAGTTTCAGATCTTCAATGCGTGCAAAAGGTGCGTGCATCACGGCTCCTTTTTTCCACGTCCCCTGCTTGGAAATATAAAAAGGAACCAGTTCATACTTTTCGTAATCAAATGCATTTGTTACAGCAAACGCCGTTTGCAGCGACACTTCGTGCTCGCCTGATTTTCCGCCGTATACGACGCCTACTTTTAATTTATTCATACTCATGCGTAACCTCCGATTATATCTGTACGTGATGCTATCTGCGCAGCTATTACAGGCAATTGCCCTGCTGCTTCCGGTCTCTGTTCTTATTTTACACGGAACGGGCTGTCTGCGTCACCGCATCCCGCAAATCTTTCCCTTTTTAAAACTCGTCTGCGATATGAAAAAGCCGATACATCGTCCGCTCCGTCCAGGCATATGAATCCCGGTAATCCCAGAAACGATGGCGACTGCTGACTGTATGGGCGTTCACAAGCGGCATGCCCCCCGCATCAAAAGCGGTAACCACCGTGCTGTGCTGGAATCTTCCGTCACCATCCCAGTCGTAGAAAATAACATCGCCGAGCATAAGCTGCTCAGGACGATCCACCTCGGTAGCTGTCAGCCCCCAGCTGCTACCGGAAAGATATCTTGCTAAACTGTTGGATACAGCCCAGCTGTAACTCCACATTTCCGAGCCGTTCACATACCCTTTATACCACCAGCCCGCTTCTCTCCTACCAGTATAGTGGATGGGTGCTTCCCCTGCAAAGAGACATTGGGACACATAATTCGTGCAGTCTACATCGAATTCTTCAAATGCAGGATTGCCTGCATTCCACCACCTATCCGCGTACGCAACAGCCAGATCTCGGCGGTAAATATGCCTTTTGGCACTTCTGCCTTGACCCAGTACTTCCCGATTCAGAAGCGGCCGATTCACCGCCTGTACAAAATCGGCTTGTTGGTAAGGACGTCCTTCCCCCGCTGGACGTCGCTCCGGCACTTCCCTTTCCACACGCGCAATGCTCCATCGTCCATTTTCTCGCAAAAAGGTTAACCGTTCCCGTTCGATCCGATCCTCTCGGTGGGTGATGCCACTCTTTTCATAGAACAGTCTGCTGTACAGTTGCACTTCCACAACCGCTTCGTCAGATCCATCAATGAGCGTACGCACAAGCTTGGCGCTGGTCTCGCTGCGAAGAGGTACAGCGCGCCGTTTGCGATACCATTCATCCAGTCTTGCCATGCGTTCTCCCCGTTCCATCACAAATTCGGGATCGGTGACGATCCGTTCACTCGTCTGTGGACGGTAATCGATCTCACAGCGATTGTACTGGTTGACGTACGTGTATAAGGCACTCTTCCATTCGCGTTCCAAGCCTGTGTCCCCCTTTGGCATGAGTTCAATCTGCTCCTACTATTCATATGAGGAGAACCTTGTTTGTATGTACACGGCTCAGATGAGGCACCTAAATCTGTGACCTGAAAAGATCAAATTCATCCACACTCATACCAGAATGCAGAAAACGCCTTCATTCGTTCAAACGCTTGCTTGCACAGGCAAAAAGCCCTTTACGTACGGATGTGAAAACGGTATACTTAAAACTAAAGTTATGATTATGAAATTACGTTTCACCTGATGAAACCACTGAACAAGAACACGGAACGGTGAAGGCCTGTTCTTCATTAGAAATGAACGTTTTCTTCATCTCACCGACACATTTTAAGGAGGTACATGTATGTCAGCCAAGAACCATTTCTCCGCCGCTCGTACGCTTGAGGTTGGAGGCAAGTCTTACCGCTACTACAGTCTTGATGCTCTTCAGGAAGGTGGCCACGGCGACCTTTCCAAGCTTCCCTTCTCGATTAAAGTTCTGCTTGAAGCGGCAATTCGTCAATTCGACGGACGTGCTATCACCGAAGAACATGTTAAACAACTGACCGGCTGGGCAGAAGGCCGTGATAATAATAAGGAAATCCCGTTTATCCCTGCGCGGATCGTATTGCAGGATTTCACGGGTGTACCGGTTGTTGTTGATCTTGCAGCAATGCGTGACACCGTGAAAAAAGCAGGCGGCGATCCGAAACAGATCAACCCGCTCGTTCCTGTTGATCTCGTTATTGACCACTCCGTTATGGTCGATGCTTTCGGAACCAGTGATGCACTCGATTACAACATCAAAGTGGAGTTCGAGCGTAACGAAGAGCGTTATCGCTTCCTTCGCTGGGCACAAACGGCATTCAATAACTTCCGTGCTGTTCCACCATCCACAGGGATCGTTCACCAGGTTAACCTGGAGTACCTTGCTTCCGTGGCTGCAACCAAAACGGTTGATGGTGAAACGGTTGTATTCCCGGATTCCCTCGTAGGTACGGACTCTCACACCACCATGATCAACGGTCTCGGCGTTGTCGGCTGGGGTGTAGGTGGTATCGAGGCTGAAGCAGGTATGCTTGGCCAACCGCTTTATTTTGTAACACCAGACGTTATCGGTTTCAAATTGACAGGTAACCTGAGCGAAGGCGCAACAGCAACTGACCTCGCGCTCACTGTTACTCAAATGCTTCGTAAAAAAGGCGTTGTCGGCAAATTCGTTGAGTTCTATGGACCAGGCCTTGCCAACATCGGTCTTGCTGACCGTGCAACTGTTGCTAACATGGCACCGGAATACGGCGCAACGATCGGTTTCTTCCCGGTAGACAGCGAAACATTGAACTACCTGCGCAGCACTGGACGTTCCGATGAGCAAGTAGAACTGGTTGAAGCTTATTACAAAGCTCAAGGCATGTTCCGTACTTCCAGCACCGTTGATCCGGAATTCACGGATGTAATCGAACTGGATCTTGGCTCTGTTGTACCAAGTCTTGCAGGACCTAAACGTCCACAAGACCGTATCGAGCTGACTCAAATGAAAGAAAGCTTCAACAGCATCATCCGTACACCTGTCGACAAAGGCGGATATGGACTGAGCGATGAGAAGATTGAACAAAAAGTGCCTGTGAAGCACCCTGACGGTTCCACAACTGAAATGAAAGCTGGAGCTGTAGTCATCGCGGCGATCACAAGCTGTACGAATACATCTAACCCTAGCGTTATGGTCGGCGCAGGTTTGCTTGCGAAAAAAGCAGTTGAACTGGGTCTGACTAAACCAGGATATGTGAAAAGCAGCTTGACTCCAGGTTCCCTCGTAGTTACCGAGTATCTGGAAAAAGCAGGCCTGATCCCGTATCTCGACAAACTCGGATTCAACGTTGCCGGATACGGCTGTGCAACTTGTATCGGTAACTCCGGCCCACTGCCGGATGAAGTGAGTGAAGCGATTACTGCCAACGATATGACTGTTGCTGCTGTACTGTCCGGTAACCGTAACTTCGAAGGCCGTGTACACGCACAAGTAAAAGCGAACTACTTGGCTTCTCCACCACTCGTTGTTGCATACGCACTCGCAGGTACAGTAGATATCGACTTCGAAACCGATCCAATCGGTCACGATCAAAATAATCAACCTGTATTCCTGAAAGACCTCTGGCCTAGCTCGGAAGAGATCAAGGATACTATTGCAAGCTCCCTGAATGCTCAGATGTTCCGCAACAAATATGAGAATGTGTTTACTGCCAATGAGCGCTGGAACAACATCGCTGTACCGGAAGGCGAACTGTATGAGTGGGATCCGAACTCCACATACATCCAGAACCCGCCGTTCTTCCAGGAGCTTGGCGATAAGCTGAACGATATCGCTGACATCCGCTCTGCACGCGTAATGGCGTTGCTGGGTGATTCCGTAACAACGGATCACATCTCACCAGCAGGTAACATTGCTCCGTCCAGTCCAGCCGGACTGTACCTGAAAGAGCATGGCGTAGAGCGCAAAGACTTCAACTCCTACGGTTCACGCCGTGGTAACCATGAAGTCATGATGCGCGGTACTTTCGCCAACATCCGTATTCGTAACCAGGTAGCTCCAGGAACTGAAGGCGGTATTACGAAATACTTGCCAACGGACGAAGAGATGTCCATCTACGATGCTTCCATGAAGTATCAGGATGAAGGACAGAACCTGATCGTTATCGCAGGTAAAGAATATGGTACAGGAAGCTCCCGTGACTGGGCAGCCAAAGGAACGTTCTTGCTCGGCGTCAAAGCCGTTATCGCAGAAAGTTTCGAGCGTATCCACCGCAGTAACTTGGTAGGTATGGGCGTTATGCCGTTGCAATTTCAGGAAGGTCACGGCTGGTCCAGCCTCGGCCTGAACGGACGTGAGACATTTGATATCACAGGTTTGAGCAACGATGTGAAACCAGGTCAAGAATTGAAAGTAACCGTAACTCGTGAAGACGGTACACAGTTCGACTTCCCTGTCATCGCTCGTCTGGACAGTATGGTTGATGTGGATTACTATCACAACGGTGGTATCCTGCAAACAGTACTGCGTCAAATGATGAAAAAAGCTTAATACACTTTATCTTTCATGAGATAAAATGAAATAACGAAGCCCCGCTTCCTGTGCATAGCATGCACGATGAAGTGGGGCTTTTAATTCTGAGTATTGAGGTGGGACTCGGGTTTAATGTTGTTTTGCGTCAGTCATTTTTGCTTTGTTTTAGTCATTTTCGCTTTGCTGTTGATACCTTTCTGCTGCAATCTACTCAAAAATCGATCCTGATTCCCACCTCTGAATCGTCTGGTGGTGCAGGAATGCGATAGATTCCCCTGCATTTTAACTTTTCCACGTTGATCCAATCCATAAAGTCATCCCCGCCGTAACTACGAGTATACGTCCCATATTCCAGTCCATCATCGAAATTAAACGATTCCATATATTGAGTGAACGGATGTTTACCTTCAATACTTTGCAGAAAATCAGAAAATTCGCTTCTCCACGCTTCGATCTGCTCTGCATACTCGTCAGGGACATAATAATAGAAACCGTCAGGTGTGTAATATGAAATTTTCATAATCATCCGATCTACCTCCTAGAGTTTCAGAATAGCCATACCTTCCTTCAGCTGTTCAGAAACAGCCGTGTAATACTCCATACCATCTGCAAGCTCGCTTTCCGTTTTATGTACCAGATAATAAGAATACTTCTGCATCAACTCATGTTCGTTCAACTCAATAGGCAGGTGAATGATCTCATAATAATCTGACTGCTCTGAGTTGGCATAATAACGATAACCTCTTTCGCATCGGCCAACATTCATTACCGTTTTGATCACTAATAATTCATCTCGCGTGAAGCTGCGAATCTGAGTGGACCTTTTCTCTTCCAACTCTCTTACGACATGTTGCCCTTCTTGTCTATGTGTTGCGTCTGCGATCTCGCTTTCGATAGCGATCAGCGCTCTCATTCTTTCGGTAAGCTGTTTAGCTAACAAAATCAATTCAATCCCCTCCTCCTAGTGTAGTGAACCTACAGGTATTGGCGAACATCGCCTCTTCTTTAAGATACAGAATTAGAGCATCTCATCGGTGTCTCTCAACTAAACTATTAAACAGTATCGCAAAAGTGTCCGCTTAAAACAACTCAAGCAAACGCTCTAAAGTGTAACATCCAGATATAGATTCCCGTTGGTGAACGAGACAAGATTGTATCCGTCGCAGGAAAGGAGCTAAAGTTAAGAAATAAACGCCAAGGAACGGGCAACCKTAAATTTTAACGACTCTAACGATCATGAGAAGCCTTAATTCGCCCCAAAGCAGCCGTTTGAAATTCTAACGATCCGTAGGAACGCTATTTAAGTAAATCCCCCCGAATTTATCCTGTTTTCAGATGAAATTGAGAAAATAGCGTTTCTGGTGATCGTTAGAATTTATAACTCGGCAAAATCAGCCAAATAAGGTCTGTCATGATCGTTAGCGCTGCGAGAGGAACAGAACAATGGTGATTATAGATTTAGGTTTTCGGGTTTTCGGGTTTTCGGGTTTTCGGGTTTTCCTAAATCCCCGCCACCTCCGTGCCTTTATAAAAAAACTCCCTCTCACGCATCGCTACAAGCTGTGCGTTTATAGGGAGATTCTCTTAATGCCCAATATAATGTGAGGATTGATCGAGCAGCTGCACTGTGCCCATGGTCAGAAAGAAACACGACATGACGATCAAAGTTGCTCCGATCCACCTTGCTGCGGATCGACGCTCCTTGATTTGCTGGTCTGTAACACCTGTTGTACTCTGCGGATATACCAGAAACATAAACCCTGCACTAATGAATAGTACAGCCATAATAATCAATGTAATTCCTCCTTAGACAGGCCACGAGAATGGGCTCTTTCTCACAGTTATAACTATCACTATTTCGTCTAATTACTCTCCTAGGGATTCTCATCGCTAATAATCTAGTTATTCACCACTACTCTCGATCTTCCTTCATTGAATAGCCTGTTCAATACCAGTAATACGATATACAACACATATCCGATCATTCCACCAAGGGTATTCAGCATAAGATCATCCACATCAAAGATGCCCATCCCCGTCAGCAACTGTGTCACTTCATATCCCAGGCTAAGTAAAAAGGATAGAAACAGCACATGAATCCCGGCGAAAAAAGAAAGGCGTACCATGGCCGTAATCCATACACCAAACGGTACAAATGCAAGGATATTGCCCACCAAGTGAATTGCTGTTCCTGATCGATGATGCACGGAGAGACTATGCCAGTCTCGTTTGATCTCCTGAAATGGCGTCAGATTTACAGTTCGTGTATGAATCAGATCTGGTTGACGCAGCAACGCCATCAGTCTGTCCCATACCAGTCCTACATCCACGGGTTCTCCTTTAAATAAAATCAGCTTGGTCAGCAAATAGAGATAGATCACGAATAGAGCAATCCAGACGATTCGAAGCAGATTCGGTTTTATCTCATTGCGATGGTGGCTATGATTCTTATGACGTTGGTTTACATCAAAAAGTTTGATTTTTTGATGATTTTTTTGTCCCTGTTGCCTATACTGTTCGTTCGGCTTATTCTGTCTCATGCTGTCTTTACCTCCCCGATCAGGCCGTGAAGCCGTATACCAGCCGTATTTTGACCTATTTTGTTAATCCCAGCCGATGGCGTCCTGTTTTAAACCGATTCGTATGCATCCAATATATATCAAGCCTTCGGCTGTTAGATCTACAAATCATTCTAGCAACAGTTGGTCACTAGCTTTTCTTAACCGTAACAATAACTCCTTGCATATTATCACCGGAGATGTCATAGGCATCATTCTCTGGCAGATAAATCTTCGTATCCTTCGAAACCTGATAATAATGGATATCATATGTAGCGCCATCGAGATCAACCGTCACGTCTTTCTTTTCTTTTAACATCTCCAGATACTCTTCCAAAACCATATGGTTCTTGTACATCACCGCACTATGCGGCATGCCAACATATCTGAAATGCCAGGGTTCATATTGGATGCCTGTCACGTTCACTTTATCTTTGGGATATCGCAAAATAAAGCCGTATTTCCACGCGTTTTTTTCCAGCCACACTCCCTCAGGAGCCTCACTCATTGCAGCCAGACTTGAACCTATATCCAGGGATAACCCCAGATTGTGCTCGCTGTAACCCGCAGGCAACGCATAGTCCGAACCCTTTTGCCGATACAGCTCGTCCTGCTTCTCAAAATCTCTGTAACCGCTGCTCATCAGGAAATAGCGCACTCCCTCTTTACCAGCAGCCTCAACCATCTTCTGAAATTTTGCTGTGACCTCACGGGATAACATCAACGTCTGATCCATGATGCCATAACCCTGAAGCAAATCTTCTTCATCCGCTACATATACAATATCGGAACGAATACCTTCCGGGTGAATTGGATGTTCTGAATTGATCAATACGAGATTGCCTTTATGTATTTGCTGTTTCATTTCTTGAGTTGCAGCTTCTTGGTAACCCGCGTATTTTTCATCGGTGTCCAAAATGACAATCGGCATCTCTTCTTTCTGCTGCAAAGCAGCCGTCGATTGCGTCACAATATACCCGAGCAACATGATGCATAGTAGAAAGCCCCACTTTTTCATGATTGTTCCTCCTTCCTCTCATGATTCAAGGATAGACAAAACAATTTAAAGAAAACGCAGGGCAATGTTTAAATTTTTCTTAAGTTTCTTGAGAAACCTGCTGGAAAACAGGCAGACGAACCTCAAACATCGTGTGTACCACATCACTTACAGCCGATATTACACCGTCATGCTGCTCCACGATATTACGTGCGATAAACAGCCCAAGACCCGTGCCTCCCTCTTGCACGGTCCGTGCTCGATCTCCGGTGTAATACATATCGAAGATGTGCGGCAGATCATCGGGATGAATGTGCCCCCCATAATTGATAACCTGAATGACCACTTGATTGCCATCCCGGAATCCGTTAATGTCCACGTACATGCCGTCCTTACCATGCCGCGCAGCATTAATCAGCAGGTTCTCGAACACACGGGCGAGTAACTCCCCATCTCCGGATACGGTAAGATCGTTATCAATCTTTAGACGGGTGAGCAAATGATTCTTTTCAAAAACAGGATAAAGCTCCTCGTTCATCTGCTTCAACAGCTCGCTCAGATCCAGTTGTGTCTTGCGCACAGGCAGCCTGCCGTGGTTCATCCGTGTGATCTCAAACAGATCATCAATCAGTTTCTCCAGCCGCTGGGACTTGGTAAACGCAATTGCTGTGAAATGACGTGCCTGTTCCTCTGTCAACTGCTCGTCCTTCATTAACAAATCCAGATAGCCCAGCACGGAAGTTAACGGTGTACGCAGATCATGCGCAAGGTTTACGATGAGCTGGTCTTTGCTGTTCTCGGCAAAATCCCCTCGTTCCATTGCCTCTCGCAGCTTCTGGCTCGCCATATTCACACTCTCTGCAATCGAACCCAATTCATCCTTGGACGAAATCTGCACACGATGCTGAAAGTCTCCATTCGCCAAGTGATTAATGCCTGCGGAAATCTCTTTGAAATACGTGACATAACGCCTGGTAAACAAGTAGAAAAATAAAATCGCAAGCGGGATAAAGAGCAGCATAAAGACATATAAATCGCCAATACTTCTCATCATATTCCGGTATTCCGCCAGCGGATCTTCCCGTCTCACCCCAGCGTAGTACATCTGTAACAGCTTATACACGATAAATGTTACGACGCCAGAAGCCAACATACTCAGACCAAGCATCATAATCATCGTTGTGCGAAAACTTCTCCGTTTAGTCATTGAACGTGTACCCCACACCCCAGATGGTTTTGATGAACTTGTTCTTGTTCACATCTTCTCCGAGCTTCTTGCGCAGTGTTCGAATATGTACCATGACGGTATTGCCGCTCTCAAAATACGCCTCGCCCCAAACTTTTTCAAAAATGCTTTCTGTACTGAAAACCTGTTTAGGATTGCTGGCAAGCAACACTAAGATGTCAAATTCCTTCGGTGTTAACTCCAGCGGTTTGCCGTAAAGTGTCACGCTATGTTGGTCCGGTACAATGACAAGTCCGCCTTTTTCTAAAACCGAGCGCTGCGCTGCAGCTGTGGACTGGCTGAATTGCAAAGAACGCCGTAGTTGAGAGTTAACGCGAGCCACAAGTTCCATCGGATTAAATGGCTTGGTCATATAATCATCGGCACCCATCACGAGCCCTGTAATTTTATCCATGTCTGACGTTTTCGCACTCAGGAATATGATCGGAAAATGATGCTGCTCCCGGATTTTACGGGTTACCTCATACCCGTCCATTCCCGGCATCATAATGTCCAGTACCGCCAGATCAATAGCTTGTGTCTGAACGGCCTGTAGTGCCGACTGTCCGTCAGATGCCTTGACGGTATGATAGCCTTCTTTTTGTAGATGTAAAGCAACCAGATCCGCGATCTCTATTTCATCGTCCGCTATCAGAATCGTAATTCGCTTCATTGCTTATTTCACTCCTATATGGGATGCTGAGCATATAATACCTATGAATCTAACAGATAACTTCCAGATACACAATTGAAAGCAATGTTATATAAGTAGAACAAAAGTTTTACACAGTCCACTCCGATGACAGACTAACCCTCCGATCGCTGTTATCCCCAGATTTTTTTGATTCCCTTTTCTACAGGGAAAATCCGGTGATAAGCATATGCTTCCGAAGCAGCTTTCTTTCAGAAAGCTCTCAGCGAGCGCTTCGCTTCTCCAGGTTTTTTCTGTCCTCTCCGTTCAAGTGTAAAAGAAATATTCCATTTATATAGACCCATAAATGAAAGGAAACCGTAGCTATGAAACTGGAGCGTTTGTTAGCCATTGTAGTACTGCTCATTAATCGCAGGCGATTACAGGCGAAAGACCTAGCTGACATGTTTGAAGTATCCATACGTACGATTTATCGGGACATCGACACATTAGGACAAGCTGGAATTCCGGTGTTGACATATCAGGGCGCAAGCGGTGGAATCGGTCTGGCAGAAGGTTACCGGCTGGATCGCAACTTGTTAACTGACAAGGATCTTGCTTCCATCGTCACGGCACTGCGCAGCATTTCAACCACTCATACGAATACTGCGCGTGAGTTATTGGTAGAGAAGCTGAGCAGTATCGTACCGGAAGCCAAAAATGAAGATTTCCAGGCAAGCACACACCGATTCATCGTGGATTATTCAACGTGGACACACCCTGAAGCACTGCAACAGAAATTAAAAGTCATTGATCAGGGAATCGATCAACTTCAATGCATTCATTTTGCCTATTGCAGCGCCGAAGGTGCAGAGACCTGTCGCACGGTTGATCCACACACCCTTGTACTAAAAAGGCACGCGTGGTATCTGTACGCCTTTTGCCATGAACGGAATGAATTCCGTATGTTCAAGCTGGTGCGGATGAAAGAGGTTGTGCTTGCCGAGCAGCATTTTGAACGCCAATCCATCAACCTTCAGGACAGGCCGTGGCAGCAGGAATGGAGCCGTCCGAACAATCACATTGGACTTACGCTGAAATTCCATGCCCGTGCCCGTCATCTCGCGGAAGAATGGTTTGGTATCGAAAATGTATTGCCTGACGGCAACGGGTATTATATTAGCCAGATCGCTTTCCCTGAGGATAACTGGTTATATGGCTTTATTCTCAGCTTTGGCGCGGACGTAGAGGTATTGGAGCCTTTGCATATTCGTGACAATGTGTGCCGTATGGCAGAGCAGATTGTGCAAAATTATAAAACCTCAACTCAAACCTGACAGACAGCTGTCCAGTTCCTCCCCGTATACTTTAACTATGTTCAGTTTGAAGTTGTACATAAAACCGAGGAGGAATGATTAATGAACGTTACCGTATGTCAAAGCTGTGGAATGCCACTAACCAGCACCGAGCAATTCGGCACGGAGTTAGATGGTAGCACCACCCGGGAATACTGCATTTATTGTTACAAAAATGGCAAGTTTGAGCAGCCAGGCATGACGTTAGAAGGCATGACCGAGATGTGCACCACCATTCTCAGGGAAGAAGGCATGGACGAGGAATCAGCCCGTTCGATGCTGCGCAACCAACTCCCTTTTCTTAAGCGATGGCGTAATGCAGGAAATGTAAAGAGCGGTGAAGACGGGACTGCTGTATTAGAGAAAACTATGCCAGGGAAAACAAGTCCAGATGAGCAACTCTCTCCTACAGATACAGCTGATCCAGCAAAGAATGCTCCTTTTTCCGGGGAGCCTGCTCGCTATGTCACCCTTCCGGGCAAACGCCTAGCCGGACTGTCCGCACGTACAACCAACGCGGTTGAGATGAGCGGCCAAGGCAGCATCGGTGCGTTGTGGGGGCGTTATTTTGCCTCCGAACACATTCCGTCTACTGAAGCTCCACGCTACGGCTGTTACACGGATTACGCAGATGGCATTGCCGGTGAATATACCATTTTGATCGGACATGACGTCGGCGAGAGAGAACTATTGCCTGAAGGTTTCGATGAGGTACATTTACCTCCTGCTACCTATGCAGTGTTTACTTCGAGAACTGGACCGATGGTTGAAGTTGTCAGCGAAGTGTGGGGAGCGGTGTGGGCGTGGAGCCATCAGAGTGACAGAACATTTACTGGAGATTTTGAGTATTACGATGAGCGGAGTTTAGATCCAGAACATACACAGGTGGATGTATATATTGCGGTAAACGAACGCAGGTAAAACAAGTAATACTAACGGATATCCCCTCTTCAAGAAGGCTATTTAAAGAGGGAATTGAATAAGAAAATCTAAAGCTGCCAAGGAATCCTGGCAGCTTTTGTTACATTTTTCGAGCAATATACCCCGACCATAGAACCAAGTTAGTTAGCATATACCATACCTAGTCACTTGGACATATGTCTTAGAGGTAAGCACCATTGACTTCCCTAAAATTAGGACCATTCGCATAACAACCGATACCATGATCCCATACCTTTCCTTTCATATCAGGTTCTTTGTTCCTGAATTTCCCTAAAACCGTTTACATCTTCTGAATACCGGGTAAAATCACTACATCCGAGTCGGAATAACGATTGTATCTCCGCCTCTTCATGTAACAAGTCATATGTACCTATATGTGTACAAGGCAAGTTCATTCTGTTATCACCAACAAAACGAATATTGAAAATACATACAAACTAACGATGCATGTCCATCATGCATGTAAGGAGGAAACCAAGATGATCCGCATGCCTATTCAGCAAATGATCCCGTATCACCACCAATATCCGCGCAACACGGAGACCAATGCGCCCAAAAAGGAAAATGAGAACACTCAAGGCCTATCCTTCCATGAAATTTTACAGCAAAAAATGGCGAAGAAGAACGTATCCATGAACATGAGATAACTCTTTACATCTCTGTGGCTGCTCCCTATACTACGTGTAAAAGGTGACATTTCAGACGCGAAGTTTCTTACCGATGGTTCACGCACATTATGTGATCCAGGCGCGTCTTATAGTCACTCTACATAAAGGGGATTGCCTATGAGCACCATTGCCTGTTTTCACGCGCACTACTCCAATATCAGGTTGATTGAACAAGCACTGACTTCCTATAATCTCGAACTGGTTCATTATGTAGACCCCGGTCTTGATCGGCTCAAGCATGATGATGAGTTCAATAGTGCCCTTGTTCGGGAAAAAGTAAATCAGACACTGCAATGGATGAGCCGCTGTCACGCTGACGCCATTCTTGTGACATGCACCCTGTTCGCAGCCGTGCTGGAACAAATACAACCGTTACCGATTATGGTAACGGGTATTGACGATTCGTTGCTCGCGATGATGGTGAAACATCCGAAGCGGTATTTGCTTGCGTTTACCAACCCCGCCACCGTAGAGCCGACGATGGCTCGATACCGTGACTATTTAGATCGACACTTGGCAGGAAAGGACAAGCCTGAGTTAGAGTCTGTGTTATTCCCCGGTCTATTCGACATGGTTATGCGAGGTGATCAAGAAGGCTATATCAAGGCATTAAAAGAAGCCTTGCAGCAGCTTGCTCTTGAACGCAAAGATACTTGTATTGTCGCTGCTCAGCTCTCCATGGCTCCTGCTGCTGAGCAGGCGTCTGCCAATGCAGGTATTACCATATATACGCCGCTTTCTTTATTAGGCGCGAATCTGGAGCGGGATATCGGTATCACGAAGAAAGTATAGGTAGCTTGGAAGCACACTCGTTGCAAGGTAAAACTAACAGGGACCTAATCACCATAGTTAAACGTATGTACACTTTTATTTCGGAGGTAGCGAAACCATGAAAAATCTCTCGGTTGAACCAGGTCAATCTATCGGGGATATCCGGCTGGGCATGACACAGAATGAAGTTGAACAAACGGAAGCTTTCAGCTTTGATCCCAAAGTGGAGTATGACGCCGAAGGCAAAGCACATTTTATTGAGTTTTATGAAAGTGATGAGTTTACATGTATGCTGGGAGAACYCAATCTGCTCGGCACCGAAGCTGACGTTCTGATACCGCAACTGGATGCGATTGCGCCATATGACCGAGAAGATCCCGAGCTTGGTTGCAGTTATCAATTTGATCAGATCGGTTTGATTCTGTGGCGTCCGGTACCCATGACCCGAGAGGATATGAAGGAGCCGTGGTTCCTGGAGATGCCACCCGAAAATCAGCAGGATGAAATGAAACATCTCTGCTTCTCAACAGCAGCCGTGTATGCGAAGGGATATTACGAGTAACCTGTGACTTAACCATAAAAAAGTGACCCAAGCTCAGGCACTACAGTCCTGTCGGGTCACTTTTTCTATTGTGGAAGCTTACGACCGCGACCGATACTCCTCCGCTTTCGCCTGCATCCCGGCGGCGACTGCCTCCTCGTCCTTCAGACCGCGATCAGCGGCAAAGGCACGGATGTCCTGCGTGATACGCATACTGCAGAACTTTGGCCCGCACATGGAGCAGAAATGTGCCTCCTTCGCCCCTTCTGCGGGTAACGTCTCATCGTGGTAAGACAGTGCCCGTTCCGGGTCAAGAGACAGATTAAACTGATCCCGCCAGCGAAACTCGAAACGTGCCTTCGACAGCGCATCATCCCGGCGCTGGGCGCGTGGGTGGCCTTTGGCCAAATCAGCGGCATGAGCGGCTATTTTATAAGCGATAACCCCTTCACGTACATCATCCTTGTTCGGAAGCCCCAGATGCTCCTTCGGCGTGACATAACAGAGCATGGACGTACCAAACCAACCGATCATCGCTGCCCCAATCGCAGACGTAATATGATCATATCCCGGTGCAATGTCCGTGGTCAGCGGTCCGAGAGTATAGAACGGCGCTTCCTGGCAGATTTCCATCTGCAAATCCACATTTTCTTTGATCTTGTGCATCGGCACATGTCCCGGCCCTTCAATCATGACCTGCACATCATGCTTCCACGCAATCTGCGTTAATTCCCCGAGCGTTGCCAGCTCCGCCATCTGTGCCTCGTCATTGGCATCATAGATGCTGCCTGGACGCAGTCCATCTCCGAGGGAGAACGCTACGTCATACCTTTTCATAATCTCACAGATTTCTTCAAAGTGGGTGTACAAGAAGTTCTCCTGATGATGTGCCAGACACCACGCTGCCATAATTGACCCGCCTCTAGACACAATGCCCGTCATCCGTTTCGCTGTCATCGGAATATAGCGGAGCAACACACCTGCATGAATTGTAAAATAGTCCACACCTTGCTCTGCTTGTTCAATCAGCGTATCTCGGTACAACTCCCAGGTGAGCGCCTCCGCCTCGCCATTCACCTTCTCCAGCGCCTGATAGAGCGGTACTGTACCAATCGGCACCGGGGAGTTACGGATGATCCATTCCCGTGTCGAATGAATGTTTTTGCCTGTCGAGAGATCCATCACCGTATCCGATCCCCAGCGCACAGCCCAGGTCATCTTCTCGACCTCCTCCTCGATGGAGGAAGATACAGCGGAATTACCAATATTAGCGTTGATCTTCACATGAAAATGACGACCGATCAGCATCGGCTCACTCTCCGGGTGATTGATGTTGGAGGGAAGAATTGCCCGCCCACTTGCCAGTTCTTGCCGCACGAATTCAGGCTCTACACCTTCACGTATAGCAGCGTACTCCATCTCTGGCGTAATCACGCCTTGCCGCGCATAATGCATCTGTGTGACACAATTCCCGGCCTTAGCACGTAGCGGTTGCCCGCGGAATCCCGGGTACTCTTCTGCCCCGGCTCTTCGGCCTCCGGACTTCAATCCGTTATCCTCCGGCTTAACCGCTCGCCCCTCATATTCTTCGACGTCACCGCGCTCCATAATCCAGTGATTTCGGAGCGCAGGTAACCCCTTCCGAATATCCATCTGGAATTCGGGATCGGTCATCGGGCCGCTCGTATCGTAGACACGCAGCGGCTCATTATGCTCCACCCCTTGGGGAGTATTCGTGTCATGAAGGGCAATTTCACGCTCCGGTACAGCGATGTCCGGTCGTGAGCCCTGAATGTAGACTTTGCGGCTGCCCGGGAAGGGTTGAACCCCTCCAGCCACTCCGGTTTCCTTTTCCATCGGATGACCATCGTGTCCCATTTCCTCTATCCCCATCTGCTGCCCCGTTTGGTTATGTGTACTCATGTCTCCTGTTTCCTCCTCTGTGATCTTCTTTTGCGCTATGTCTCCACAATTGCGTCAGTTGCAACTACCACACCTGCCCGGGAATCCCAAGAGCACAGAAGCACAGCAGGAATGATCCTGCCCAAGCAGCCAAATAAGATCCAAGAGACAGATTTTTATGTACAGTCAGCACGAACATGAAACTGAGACACTTCACCTTGACATTCAAGCATTGATGTTGGCATTTGTTATGCTCTCCGATCATCCCGTCCGCACTAATCTGCGAATCTCATGCTTTCTTCAAGGGACTTAACGATCGTGAAGCACAACGAATGAGTCTCTGCTTACCGCTGTATATAAAAAAGCCGGTTCCGAAGGAACCGACTGATGTCCATCACCACACTCGCAACAAGATCTATCTGCCGCAAAACAGCATCTATCCCAAGTTAACGCCCGTAGTGTTTGTGGTCATATGGCCGATTACTTCCCTACGCTGGTATGATCCAGATCAGGTGCAAAGGGTCCGGAATCTCATGCGATCCCGTCTCAGTCCGGACAATTCGGACTCCCCCAGTAACGTAAACGTATTGCGGCAATCAAGCCGCTGTTCAACTTAAAATATAACATTCAACCGACCCCGCCGGGTCGTCCATTACAGACTAGCGTAATCTGGACATAAATACAACCTTAATATTCCAGAGATAAAATCCCTTTCGAGCAAAACTTCAAACAAGAGCCCGCCTACGACAACATAAGTCCCATTTGCAGAGCAGCTTCTTTCAACACAGGTGCGTACTCATGTAATGTCTCTTGCGAGAGCCTGCTAACAGGTCCAGACACGGAAAGTGCTGCTGCAATGCTACCTCTGCGATCCATAATTGGCACGGAGACGGCAGCAGCTCCCGGCTCACGTTCCTCATAACTGGTAGCATAGCCGTTCACACGAATGTCTTCCATCTGTGCCAGATACACGTCCGGGTCGATAAATACAGGCCATTCCGGGCCGTTCATCAGTTCCTCGCGATCCTCATCAGCGGCAAATGCCATTAACACTTTGCTGGAAGCGCCTACGGAAAGCGGCAGTCTGACACCTACTGGCGCGACCCGCCGAATGGCCTGATCGCTCTGTACTGCTTGAATACGTATCCGTTCACTGCCATCACGAAGGTAGAGACTTACAGTCTCACCCAACCGATCCCGTAGCCGTTCCATTGCAGGCAACAGTAAAATCGCAGGATCATCACTACGTGACATATGTGCGGACAGTTCCCAGATGCGGATGCCTAGTCGGTATTTTTCAGTCGCTGCATCTCGTATCACGAACCCCCGATCCTCCAGCGTAGCCATCAACCGATGCACCGTACTCTTGTGTAAACCGATCTGGCTGGCAATTTCGGTGAGTCCAAGATCACTGCGTGTGGTAAAACATAATAATATATCCAGCGCCCGTTCTACAGCCCGAACGGTTAGCTTGCGGTCTTCCATGGCATGATGCCCTCCTCATGTTTCATCACATGAAACTTGGTTACATAAATTATATGAGAAACGGTCTCATCTGTAAACTAAAAAGAACCGTTTTGAAGGTGCTGTGCAAGCTGAAAAATGAACAAAATATCCATTTTACCCATCCTAATCTCCTGTAATTTACACACTATGGAATTGTTACCTCTATATCTTAAGAACTATATAACAATTGCGTAACAAATGCCTTCATTTGATTGACTTTGACTATATCGAGACATACGATAAAGACAGGAACCCTTTCAGATATAAGAATAAAAATATGACTTTAGCATCAGGATGTGTCATCGTCGTAAATACGTATTTAGAAGAATCAAAATGCTATTTTTTTCACGTCGTTATGATCTTGCAAAATTGTTCTTCAACCGAAATTTAAAGGAGGGGCGTGCATGTATCCGACATCACAGAGCGAAGCCCCGCTGCATACCAAAGTGTCCGATCTGCCCTCTTCATTGTCACCAAGGCTGATTCGGTTCAAGCATATTATCGTAGCGTTGCTGCTCTCCGTTGTATTTTTTCTGTTGTTCTGTTTTATTGCCTTACACGGTTATATTGCATGGGTGCTCTCCAACCCTACGGTCGCACCGGTGTTTTCGAACCCGATGCAGGCCAAAAACATGAAATATGAAGACATTACATTCCCTGCAGCCGACGGTAGCCGAACCATGCAGGGCTGGTATATCCCTGCAAACACCGATACAGGCAAAACTATTATCTTCAGCCACGGCTACGGAG
This sequence comes from Paenibacillus sp. 2TAF8, assembly GCF_052114825.1. Classification (NCBI taxonomy): domain Bacteria; kingdom Bacillati; phylum Bacillota; class Bacilli; order Caryophanales; family Paenibacillaceae; genus Paenibacillus; species Paenibacillus sp. 2TAF8. The sequence goes on along the minus strand of NZ_JBFRFN010000022.1, from coordinate 25,771 downwards.
CGAACCGTGAGGAAACCTGGGTGCCTATGTATGATCTGGCTCATTACGCACACCAGCTCGGGTTTAATGTGGTCATGTTCGATTACGGCTTTGCCTCTCAGGTGAACCGAGCCGTGGCTACTGGCGGCAAAGCCGAGTCTCAGCAATTGCTGGGAGCCATTCAGTTTGCGAAGCAGCGTGGAGCACAGGAACTGGTTGTCTGGGGATTTTCCATGGGAGCAGGGACTTCACTACAGACTGGACTTCTGACCAATGAAGTGGATGCCATGATTCTGGACAGTACCTTCCTGCTGGAGCCCGATACGTTGTACCACAACATTCATAATCAGATTAATCTCCCTCGTCAACCAACGCTGGAGATTATGAAGTTACTCTTCCCTGTCTTGAACGGTACCGGCCTGCAACAAATACCCTATCAGGAAGTGAAGAAAAAGGACTATCCTTTCCCGATCTTCTTTATTCACGGTACAGAAGATGAGAAGGCCCCTTACCCGATTGCTGAACAACTTGCCGCCAATCAGACGAATCCTTATTCAGAAGAATGGATTGTGCAAGGCGCGCATCATGAACTGATCTTCCGGGAGCATCCGAAGGAATATCTGCGCCGCGTATCGACTTTCCTTAGTCACGTGACGAAGACAAGCAGTGAGGATGTACAGCAAAACCAGCAGTAATATTAAAAATGATATACAACATTTCGATATGTCTAGAGCCCTCTGGGGCTCTTTTTTTATACTCATAGGACAATGCGTCCCAAGAATACACTGTTGAGACAGAGCAAAGGTAATTGGACGAACAGCGGGTTCGTATGTTGGCACATGCCTTGAAAGAAGTACCTTATTCGTAAAATAATCTGAAAGATTGGAGGTATAACGCATATGAACTGCGATGGATACGGCCATCTGCTTCCACTACGGACGCTGGAAGAAATCCGTTTCTGGAAAGAGCAAGAGAAAGAACATACGCTCATTCTACGCGCACTGGTTCCAGACCTTGAACCCTCCTACGTTAAACTTCTGGAGGACTGGGAAGCCGCCTTTGCGAACAGTGAGCGAGTGGCGAATCAGTTGATAAAACAGCTGCTGCCAGCAACCCAGCCGCCTGCTCCCTATATCATGCGAAGTATCGATCAACTCGTCCAGACATCACAGCATCAGTCCAGAGAGTTTATAAAGCAGCTTTATATCATGCTTGAGCAAAGTGCAGCGGTGCGTGCAGTCCCACTTGCTCAAACTTTCATTTTGCATATCATTCGCGAATCGGAGTATTTCCTGGGGGTATTAGAAACGCTGAGCCAGCCGGGCATTTTGCGGGAAACAGAACCAGCATCATCGATACTGCTGGAGAATGCTCTACACAACATTAACTCCAAGGTCACTCCGAACGCACGTCTAGAAGCAACGGAATTACATGCTTCTTCTGTCGGGCAAACCAATGCATCCCCTGCTGCTTCCGCACAGGTGCAATCGTCGTCACTCCAACCATCGCCGAGTGGGGTGGCTCCTGCTCAAACCCTGCCTGCTTCTACCCCGGTAAAAGAAAAGCCGGTTCCCATTGGCGGGCATACGTTGCCTCCCCTCCCTTACGCGTATAATGCGCTGGAGCCGCATATTGACGAACTGACGATGCGCATTCATCATGACAAGCACCATCAGTCCTATGTGGACGGTTTGAACGTTGCGGAGAAGAAACTCGCGGAATCCCGAAAAAAGAACAATTTTGAACTCATCAAACATTGGGAGCGTGAGCTAGCCTTTAATGGAGCAGGGCATTATTTGCATACCATCTTCTGGACCATTATGAACCCGGTCGGTGGCGGTAAACCTACAGGCATGCTTGCAGAGCAGATCAAACGTGATTTTGGCAGCTATGAAGCATTCAAAAATCAATTTACCGAGGCTGCTAACAAGGTGGAAGGTAGCGGCTGGGCCATGCTGGTCTGGAGTCCGAGAGCACATCGTTTGGAAATTTTGCAGGCTGAAAAACATCAGAATTTGTCCCAATCGGACATCGTTCCACTTCTTCCACTGGATGTATGGGAGCACGCCTACTATCTCAAGCATCAAAACGAACGAAAAAAGTATATTGAAGACTGGTGGAATGTCGTCTACTGGCCTGCTGTCGCGGAACGGTACGAAACGGCACGAAAGCTACTGTGGCCGCCTTATTAGGCAACGAATGTAAAAAAAGAGATATCTCCAGTCAAAGACTGAAGATATCTCTTTAGAACATGTCTCCCTTATCGCCATGCAAGCCGATAATTTGTCCAACTAACTTTATTTATTTTCACGAGTTCAATATGCTCGTCATTATTCCTTGATGGATGCGGCCTGAATCGCTTGGTAAGCCCAATGGGTATCAGACACATCCGACCAGGTTTTTAGCGTTGTTGCTGCAGGCTGAAGACCAATCAATTTGTTGATTATGGTCACGGCTTCAGCACGCGATACAAGCTTTTCAGGACGGAATGTACCGTCCGTGTATCCCGTAAGAACACCTGCTGCATCTAGCCGAGCGATTGCTTCCTGGGCCCAGTGCTGCTTCACATCCGTGAATGTAGTCATTGCTTCGGATGTCGTCGCCTGTTCACCTTTCAGCAAATGTTGTAATACACCCGCCATCTCTGCTCGTGTCATCCCTTGTTCCGGTTGGAAGCTGCCGTCTGTGTACCCTGAGAAGTACCCGGCTTGGACAGCAGAAGAGATACTGTCATAAGCCCAGTGGCCACCTTTAACATCAGTAAATGATGCTTCACTCTTAGCCTCCACAGTGCCTGTTACGCGCGTAATAAGTGCCGCCATCTCGGCACGTGTTACGAACCACTCCGGTTGGAAACGACCGTCTGTATACCCGCGAATATACGGTTTGGCTTTTGCCGTGTCATCAGCCCAGTCTTTGACCCGTACCACAGAAAAGGTACTGAACTGATCCACATTGATCTCGATGCCTTGCTGGTTATTATCTTTATTCAATGTCACTACTTTACCGTGTACCAGCTCTTTTGTTCCGTTGCTGTGTTCGATGTACACGCCAAGATCCGCTGGTTTCACACCTGCAAGCTGTTTGCTGTCTACTGGCAGGACAAGCGTTACTGGACGACTTTGCAGATTCGTTTCAATGGTCATCGGACGTCCCAGAACCTGAATGTCTTTGGTGCCAGCGATTTGAGTAATCGTCTCGTTAGTCAGCAACCTTTGTTCAATGGTCTGACGTGTCTCCTGTTTCTTTACAGGCACCAGGCGGAAATATACATCATCTGTTCTGTCTTTCATAGATGAGGCTGGGATGGTTACTTTCACGTTTGGATTGGAAATAACCAATTCAATTCCTTGTTCAGTGAACAACTTAATTGATTCCCGCGCTAGTTTCACGTCCCACTGAGAGACTTCATCTTTCACGTCTGGAATCAGAACAACAGCGGTACGTGATCCCGTTTTCTTCAACTGGTCAATGACCGATTGCGCTTTATTTGGATTCAATCCAAGCTCGTCTTTTATCGTACCATCTGTTCCACGAGTCCGGATGATTTCCAACGAATCAATGGTGGATGCCTGCTCGCCATTTGCCACATCCACTTTAATAATCTCCTTCTGTGGAGCAGAAGAGACCGGTGATGGAGATGGAGAAGTAGGTGAAGATGTAGAAGGTGTTGGAGAAGGCGACACGACCACTTCTCCCCCGCTATTGCCTTGAGATTGCGGTGTTACCGAGGCGGACACTTTAAACTCTGACATCCCCGCACTGCTTGAAGATCGAACAGCAAATACATAAGGCAGACCGCTCGTTAGATTTGAAACGGTATACTGCAATGCACTCATTGGCCCCGCTACTTTAGTCCAACTCTCAGGATCTTGTGGCGCAGTACTGCCTTGATACATATATACGACATACCCGTCTGCCCCAAATACACTATTCCAATTCAACTGAACTTGTCCATTAATAGTCTGAGGAGTAAGTGCTGCTGGTGCTGCTGGCAACCCAGGTGTGATTACGTTAGAAACGACATAATCGGATACAGAATGTTCCTGGCTATCTTGATACGTGGACGTTACAGCAAAAATATACGTTTTTCCATCTACCAAGTCCGGAACTTCATTTTCTACTGAAAGGGTATTGGTTATATCAATCCAATCGGCTGGATTAGCAGGAGCGGCAGTACCTTCATACTTATAGACGGTGTATGTCCGCTCAGGCTCCTTCGTCCAGGTCAGATGCACTTTATCACTAACTAACGTTGCCTTTACATTATCTGGAGTCACCAAAGTTTGAAAACCTTCCGCTACAAGGATTTTGACAGGATTGCCCTCTCCTTGTTCTTCCATGATAACAACTGAATAATTGGTTTCACGGGTTAAATTAGTAAGAATAATCGTCTTATCTACCCCCTGTTGAATCTCAAAAAACGTCTGATTTGAGATTGCATTGGCCTTGTATTCCTCTAGGCTAGAGTCAGAGGTACTTGGAAAAGGTGTTGATTGCAGATCATAATATATTGTAGCTGTATGATCTAATCTTATAGTGATTTTAGCCGACGTAGGTGAGAGCAAGTGAGGAGATACCACTTCAAATCCTGAATCTGCCTCCACTACCTTTGCCCCCCATGTCGAAAACGGTAAAGCCAGCATCAAGATCATGACTATACAAATCTTTGTTAAACTATGGACCTTTCTATTTCCCTGTTTAGCAGCCTGCATATCTTTAATCTCCCTTCTCAAAGAAATTTCGTCTATATTTATGGGGAGATCATATCAAAATATTCTGAACATTTTCTGAACAAAATACGACATATTTCACGTTTTATCGATGTTATCTGACTCGCAAGATGAAATCCACGCAAAAAAAAGCGAACCTCTCATTAGAGATTCGCATAAATATCAACTTCATATTACACTTCATACATAACATAGCTATGTTAAGAAGCACAACCCTCGCACGCTACATAGTTGTCGCCAACCTGTTTGCTAATGGCGATCAGATCACCGAGTTTGATATCGGACTCTTCTGTGAACTCCAGATCAGCAATACGTGCCACAATCAAGGCAGCAGCCTCTTCTTTACTGGTTGCCATCTGGCTGAATTCTGATTTTTCACCTGTCGAAACGACTTCATACAGGTATGTATATCTCAATGTTTCCACTCTAATCCTCTCCTTCCGAAATCACATCATACCATCTCTGTTACCCAATTCCAAGCCTGCCGAAAAAGAACCTAGTCGTACCGCAGTTTCATCTGCTCTGCTGTTAGCAAAACTTCATCCGTACCAACAGAAAGCACCCGCTCTATCTCTGCATATGGGTACCTTCTGCGCAGGGTACGCACCAGCGATGCGGTATACGCTGCACTTGACGGCACGCCTGCCAGCTCCTGCAAACTTGCCATGGTACCAAGTTTTACTTCAGGATATCCTTTGGCTACTCCCCCCGAGGCCTCTTCATAGAATCTACGCACTTCAGAAGCAAGCCGATCCCCCTGATCCTCCACAATGATAAATGCCGTGATGATATAGGCTTTGGCCTGACGCCGCTGGGCAATCCCGCAAAATTTCAAACCGCCTACACTGACATCATAATCCCCGGGGCAGAAAGCCCCCTGCACTTCACCGGTCTCTGCCTGAGTTGTCCAAGGGATTAACGACTCGGCGATAATCGAAGCCATCTCGCGGAAATCATCATGAATATTAATCGCATGGCCCGGATTAGGCAAGATCAGCGACACATTCACAACTCCCGGATTCAACGGAACTGCGGCTCCACCAGAAGGCCGTACACATACGGCTGTACCCTCGCCTCGAATACGTTCCATCGCTTCAACTGCGCGCGGCAGCCTACGGTCACGCAGACCCGCAACAAAGGCATCGGGATGCCGCCAAATATGAGCAACAGGCAGATGTCCAGCACCTACGCGTCTACACATCACTTCTTCCCATGCAAAAGCATCAAGAACGCTGCTGTCAGGGCGCATAAGGGGTGTCTCCCAAATCTGCAAACGCAGAGATGTATGCTTGTCAGGTAATATCCTTTTTTCAGTCGAAACACTCTTCTCCGACTCTGGCAGTTGATTGGATTGGGAAGATAAACTCATCGTCCATAACCTCCGACTATCAATTCATATGTAGTTTCAGACCCTGCGACATTACGAAAACAACGCCCATATAAATAAGCCGGTTCCCCAAGGAACTCGGCTTATTTATCATTTACTCTTTCACCAAAGACAGAAACTCGGCACGCTGTGCAGGGTTATCGCGGAAAGAGCCACGTACAGCAGACGTTACCGTCTTGCTGCCCGGTTTCTTCACACCACGGGAGCACATGCACAAGTGCTCGCCTTCAACAACCACCATTACCCCATGGGGTTCAACAGTCTCTGCCAGAATATCCGCAATTTGTGATGTAATTCGTTCCTGTACTTGAAGACGGCGTGTTACCGCTTCGACCAGGCGTGCCATTTTGCTCAGACCCACAATTTTCCCGCTCGGTACATATCCAATATGGACTTTACCAAAGAACGGTGCCATATGGTGCTCGCACTGACTGTAGTACACGATATCTTTCACGATGACCAGCTCTTCGTGATTCTCGTCAAAGGTGACACCCAGCACGTCACGGGGATCTACTTCATATCCACCAAAAATCTCTTCGTACATTCGGGTTACACGCGCAGGCGTTTCCAGAAGCCCCTCACGTGTACTATCTTCTCCAATTAATTTGAGAATCTGTTCGACATGGTACTCGATCTTCTCCCGATTGTCGGATACTTTCGAATTCAAATAATCTTTAACACCAGCCACTTTCAAGCGCCTCCTTTCGAACCACATCCTGCAAGCGATTAATCACCCACAGCTATTATTTTCGGCGGCCCGAGTTTTTACGCGCAGGATGTTGAGTCGGCTGAGGCATTTTTGTGCCTGGTTGCTGGTTCTTCATCATCTGCTGGGCACGCTGCATTTGCTTGCCATTCAGGTTGTAACCCATTTGTTTCGCCATTTTCTGTAGCATGTCAGGGTCGCTTTGCATTTTCTCAAGCTGTTTACGCAGGTAAAACACCCCGATGAAAAATCCACCGACCAGACCCACAATCAATGTAATAATCGGTATTACAATCTCCATCTCTTAGACACCTCTGTATGCAATATGCAATCTAAAAAAACGAATGATCTGTGCTTGTACACATCATGATCAATAAAGATTTATATCCATGATGAAGACATGACACCGACCAGATTTCCTGAGAGTTATCATAGCATTTCCACACGTCCTGAGCAAACGCATTTTCCAGTTTTCCTGCTTTAACTCAGCACACCTTCGATAAAGACCGTTGTTTGTTTGGCCAGATCAATCTCAACCACATCCAGAGAATAACGTGTGCTACCACGGGCCACCCGAATGATCGGTCTGCCCGGCAGACCACGGTGCTGGCGGACAATGACGCCCGTTTCCTTCGTAGACAACCGAACAGCAGTCCCGTTGGGATATACAGATACACTTTTGTTAAACTCAATCAGAATATCCCGGTCCAGCTTCGTCCCGGACATCGCCATCATCTCCTCACACGCTTCATGCGGCAGCATGCTACTACCTGACAAACCGTTGATGAGATTATCATAGATGTTAGCCGCACTGACAATTTTGGCGAATAGATGGATATCTTTGCCCCTGATGCCTCTTGGTACACCGCTGCCATCCTCATGTTCATGATGCTGTAGCGCAGTGTGTGCAACGAGCAAGCTAAACTCACGTTTATTTTTGATCACTTCAAAGCCGCGCCATGTATGATGTAGCTTAGAAGAAGGCATCGTACCAGGAGTTTCGCCTACTTTTCCAATATCATGTAGCAGGGCGCCTACAGCCAGATCCTTGAGCTGATTGTAATTGAGTCCCATATTCAGCCCAATAACGGAAGACAACAAACAGACGTTCATCGCGTGAACATATTGTGCATTGTCCTGGGTTCGGATATCGGTTAACTGCACCAGCAGTTCGCGCCCATTCAGGACATCATTCAATAACTTGTCTATACTAAGCGCGACTTTCTTCGGGCTCCAGTCTTTTCCGGATCGTACCGCTTCCAGCGTAACGCTCATCTCATTGATAATGGCTCGTTTCGTGGCTTCATCCAGAATATCTTCTGTATCCACATCTTTAAACGCTTCATCCTGGATGTACAGCGTGGTTACCCCGATACGCTTCAACGTATTGACCATAAACACGGTAAGTTCGACTCCGGCAGACAGCAATACCGTACCGTTACTGGAGTATACTGTTTTGCCCAAAATCTCTCCCGCCTCCACGCTTTCCACGTTTACATACTTCATGAACGTCCCCCGCTCTTACGATTGCTGCTCCAATGCGAGCAATTGCTCCTTGGTTTGCAGACCGCCTGCGTAACCCACCAGGGTTCCGTCTTTACCGCTTATGCGGTGACAGGGAATAATAATCGGGATCGGATTCTTGCTGATGGCATCCAAAACTGCGCGTACAGCCTTGGGCCTGCCGATTTTTTCCGCAACCTGTTGGTGAGTTAAGGCTTCTCCATAAGATATATCGGACAGAACCTCCCAAACTTGTAGCTGGAATGCGGTGCCATATCGCTGGATTTGCAAGTCGAACATCTTTCGCTCTCCTGCAAAATACTGCCGTAACTGTTCAGCAGCTTCGCTAAGCTTCTCTTCATTCTTCTCATATCGATACTCCCCGACCCACGTACGTGCCCACTGCTGGAGATGAGCCTCCCTTACATGAAAAGCACCAAAATCGATATGACATAGCCCCTCGTCAGTTGCGCATAAGGTAAGTGTTCCAATCGGTGTCAGCACCTCATCATAATACACAGGTTTGCCGTGAAGCCCTGTTACTGCGGAAGGCTTCCATGCGGCTGCTTCGGGCTTGGTAGAGGAAACAGACCCCTCAGGCTCACTGTCGCCTTCACTTGTACTCCCATTCGTAGTCCACGGTGTGTCCTTTCCAAACTCCGTGTCTCTTACCTGAGATAAAGATGCAGCTTGTGTGTAATGCAAAGCGTCCACTGTACCTGCTTGTTGTTGTTTCTCCACTTGTTCTTCCTTTATCTCTTGCACATGCTTCGTCACATTGACTTGCTCAGCCTGTGACGAATCGGGTAAGGTCTCGGATGATAACAATCTCTCCTTGGCCTTCTGCAGCATACTTAGCACGTTCCCATCTTGTTCGATCGCGGCAGCTTCCCCAATAGCTCTCATGGCGTCTTCTCCTCCAATTCTGCTCAGCGCCCAGGCAGCGGTCCCCCGCAGCTCCGGACGCGGATCACGTTTCAGTACCTGCGTGAGCTTCGGTACAGCGCTTTTGTCTTTGAAATTGCCCAGTGCGATGACCGCATTGCGCTGGATCGGCTTTTTGCCCCGCCAAGCGGCGGAACTTTGACCGAAACGCTCTTTGAATTCACGGTTGCCGATATCCAGCAGCGGCAGCAGCAAAGGCTTTACAACCTCCGGATCGGGATGAAACTCAGGATGATGATCCCAGTTTTTGCCCCGATTCTTCGGACATACAATCTGACACGTATCACAACCGTACAGTCGGTTGCCGATTTTCAGCATAAACTCTTCATCCAGGAACCCTTTGGTTTGGGTTAAAAAAGAAATACAGCGCTGCGCATTCAATTGGCCAGGGCCAACCAGCGCACCTGTAGGACAGGCATCAATGCATTTCGTGCATTCACCGCAATCCTCAGTTACGGGAGTATCTGGTGGGAACGGAATGTTCGTGACAAGCTCCCCCAGGAATATCCACGAACCGAATTTTGGCGATATAATCGAGCAGTTCTTGGCACTGAATCCGATCCCTGCTCGCTGCGATACAGCACGATCCACAAGCGCACCTGTGTCCACCATACTTTCAATGATCGCTTCCGGTACGCGTTCACGGATAAAGTTCACCAGCTTGTCCATCGCCGCGCGAAGCACCTGGTGATAATCCTGCCCCCAAGCCGAACGAGCAAAAATGCCACGGTACGCGCCAGGCTCCGACTTCGGCGGATTAACCATTTTGGACGGATAAGCTACCGCTATGGCGATCAGGGAAGCAGGTTCGCTATCTGGCAGGGCGGGATGCACTCTTTTTTCAATATCCGGTTCTTCAAATCCTGACGCATATCCCTTATCCCGAGACTGCTCCARCAACGATTTAAGCGACACAAAGGGGTCCGCTGAAGCAAACCCAATATCATCTATGCCCAGTTCCGGGCCAGCTGCCTTGATCTCCTGCTTTAACGCTTCCCATACGGAGGCGGCCTGTGCTGCCCCGGTCCGTACGCTCGTCATTTTCTCTTCCCTCTTTTCTTTCAGGCACGTAACCCTTAAACAATGAACGCCCGCCTCACTTAAGAGACCAGGCGCTTAACTATAACGATATATGTCTAGCTTAAAATAGAATGTACAGTCTACGTGCCTGTATGATTAAACGCAAATTTCGTTTCGAAGTTGTTGTAGTCCAACATTTTACAGCTTTTTCATCTCGGAGAATGGCCAGAAAATAAACTCGGCTTTGCCGACAATCTCGCTGGAAGTTATACTCCCAAACAAGCGGCTGTCCTTGCTTTTGCCCTCATGTCGATTATCTCCCATCACGAAGAAACGATCCGACTCCAGCGTTATCGGTCCAAAATCGGGGTCTTGCACTTCAATGTCCGTATAACTCTCTGTCTGCTGAACGCCATTAACATATAGATGATGGTCCTTGACCTCAATTGTATCACCGGGAAGTCCCACGATTCGTTTCACCAGGTAATCCTTCTTCCCCGTACCTTCACTCGGGTCACGAAGCACAACCACATCCGACCGGGATGGTTCACCGAAATGATATACCATTTTGTTTACAAACAGACGATCATGCTCCACCAGCGTTGGTTGCATGGACTGTCCTTTGACCATCGACAGATTAAATACAAACAGGTTCAACAGCATCATGATCACAAAAGCAACCACAATGGTCTTCACCCAATCCCACAGTTCGGCTGTCCAGGACTTCCCAGACTGCTCAGGCACAGAATTCTGATTCTGCTCATCGAAAGTCGAATGCTCCACAGAAGGCATGTTAGAATTCAAAGAGACACCTCATTTATCAATTTGTAGATTAAACATTTGTTGACAGGTAAGACTCCCTTTCAGTCTACTCTATTTGTCAGAGCGAAACAATTGGAGATGACCACCAGCATACGAACGAATAGACTCTTTCTAACCGCAATCTGGAAAAAAAGGAAAACAGGTTGCATATCAAGCGCTGCATCCTCATACAAATAGAAAGGCATATCCCTCACGTCATAGTGCGTGAACAGATATGCCTAATATAAAATGAAAATCTCTTTATTTCTTTGTCTAACCTACACCGAATTCACCTGCACCGATTAAGCCTTGGACAAAATACTAAGTTTCTGAAAAGCACTCAGAATCTTACTGGCACCATACCCCATTGCTTCGTATAAAGGCATGGCTGCTTTGTTGTGCTCATCACCAGCCACCCAAATTTGGCTGACTTTGCGCTGCTGGAACCGCTGTTCCATAGCCTCGACAAGAGTTTTGCCGACACCGCGGCGACGATAGTCTGGATGAACCGCAATACGATAGATGCATCCCTGGTTTTGATCAATCGTACCAATCAAAGCGCCGACGAGGTCTCCCTCTTCTTCCGCAACCATGATCAGGTCAGAATCCCATGACAATTGACGGGCAAACGGGCCCATCGTGTTCTCATAACACTCTTCCGATAGTGCAACCTGGAGAAGCTCCGTCATCTGGCTTGCATCACTCAACTGAAAGGAACGAACGTGCATGTTTCAAATCTCCCTTTTCGTTAGCTTAAGATGAGGTTTTACAAAAAAGGGGGTCCCCTTTTACCAAAAACCCGATGTTCATATAATGACAAAAAACGAGAAAATACCGCTTCTTCGTCAATTAAACCATACTTTTCTCCATAAAACACGCATTTTCTTCTGAAAGCGCTTTACTGTAAACGTTTACATTGATTAAGTATGAATTTTAACGTTTTTTTTCGCCTAAATATTATAATTTTAGTAATAATGGGTAAAATATGTTTGTTATCTCTGGCCTGGTTTTTGATTAACGGTTCGGGGGACTTAATAAACAAAAATGTTGATTAATTGTCCCGAATGCGGTTTAATAATAATGGCAAGGGTATTATTACATATGTACCTTAAACAACAAATCCCAAAATCTCAGGAGGTATTTCACTATGGCTTTTCAATTACCAGCACTTCCTTACGCTAACGATGCACTGGAACCACATATCGATGCACAAACGATGGAAATCCACCACGATCGCCATCACAACACTTACGTAACTAACTTGAACGCAGCTCTGGAAAGCGCTCCTGAACTGCAAAACAAAAGCTTGGAAGATCTGATCGCTAACTTGGACAGCGTACCAGAAAGCATCCGCACAGCGGTTCGTAACAACGGCGGCGGACACGCTAACCACAGCTTGTTCTGGGAAATCATTGGACCAAACGGCGGCGGCGCACCAACAGGTGATATCGCAGCAGCAATCGACAGCGAACTTGGCGGCTTTGACAAGTTCAAAGAAGATTTCGCTAAAGCAGCTACAACTCGTTTCGGTTCTGGCTGGGCATGGCTCGTTGTAGGCAAAGATGGCAAATTGTCCATCACTAGCACGCCTAACCAAGACAGCCCGCTCTTCGAAGGTCTGACTCCAGTTCTGGGTCTGGACGTATGGGAGCACGCTTACTACCTGAAATATCAAAACAAACGCCCTGATTACATCGGTGCATTCTGGAACGTAATCAACTGGGATGAAGTTAACAAACGTTACGCTGCAGCGAAATAAGACTGCGGATAGAATAAAAGAGCCTGAATCGATCCTTGTGATCGACTCAGGCTCTTTTTTGTTGAGTGGGGCGTATTTGGACTTATGCACAGAACATGCCTGCATGTGCTTGGACATGCAGAATACGGCGAGACATGAACACACGTTCCAGAGCGCGTCAAGAGGTGTTAAGATATGGTGGGAATTCCGGGATGCGCAAGGACGTGTAGAGGGCGTCACGGGATGTTGCAACCTCTGCCGGAACATGACTGGATGCGTCAGGGGAATGCCGAGAAAAATGCAGGATATTCTGAAAGCGCCGGAATTTGCTTAGATACGGTCCGATAACCTGAGACATTCAAGATCCAGCAGAATGGTTCTGGATATTCCGGAGCACAGCAACAGTCAGAGGATTTAGAAGCATGTCCTCGCTTGCATGTCCTCGCTGGCGCGAAAAAGCTCTTCACCTCTGCGGCGCCTTTCAACAATGCCAATCTGCGCTAACGATCACCAGGAACGCTATTGCGCTTTTTTCAGCCAATCTAAATTCTAACGATCTCCAGAGACGCTATTTATCTATTTCCGAAGTAATATTGCGCCAACTACACGTTTTCGAGGAAAATAGCGTCTCTCATGATCGTTAGAATTTTGCAGGCCTCATTTTTCGCAAAATAAGGTTCCTGGAGATCGTTAGAAGGAATCTCTCCATTCAATAACGGCACCTCTCCACTTTCTTCCCCACATCCCTTAGAGATGGTTCATCTAATCCTATTGCTTAGCCAATTGGCCATCATTATTAATCGTTAACTTCATCATAGGCTCCAGCGAAATAGTTGCGTAGCAACTTCAGAAATACATTAGGGAACGCGAGTTTCTCCATATCTTCCGGGCCGATCCATTGATACATGAGGCCATCGCCTTTACCTGTCAGGACTTCCTGTGCCGCACGAGCGGCGATGGGTGCTGACAGGGAGTCGCTAGGCTTACTGAGCGAGCTTAGGTGATTTGACGAAGGGGTCATGTCAGGCTCTGACCCATCTTCGGCTACAGATGCGCGTTCTGTTGGCGCGGCATCTGTCTTTAGTTTAGCAGGATCAGCGGATGCTGTTTCCGCTAGGGATGCCGCCTGCGCATCGTAGGCGGCTCTGGCTTCCGCGGCGATCAGCGGAAGCTCGCTGCTCTGGTCCTGTTCCGTACACTTGTACACCTGCAGGCTCCAGACAATGTGGCTGAACACATGCTCCGCATGGGTAGCCAGCCCTTCCGGGCGGGCAGCGAAGCCTTCCGCCCACAGACTGCCGGCCAGCAAAGCCATGGCCGGCTCATCCGCCAGCGGCGCTGCCGCCTTGCCCGCTGCGGCAGGCGCCGCCAGCACATGCGGCAGCTCCCACATCCGGGCCAGCAGGCCTGTATCCGGGCGCTGGCGCACAAGCACACGGCCGCGATGAGCGCCGCGGCCTTCCACCAGAGCAACCAGCCGCTGCTCAGGGCGCGGCGGCTTGGCTTTGGTCTTGACCGGCAGCGTAAGCTCTCTTCCGGCAATTCTGCCGGAACAATGCTCCATCACTGGGCAAGTCAAGCAGTGCGGCGCTTTGGGTGTACACACCAGCGCCCCAAGCTCCATCAGCGCCTGATTGAAATCACGCGCCCGCCCTTCCGGAATGAGCTCTCCCGCGAGCTCTTCCATCAAAACCCGGGTGCTGCCCTTCATAATATCCTCATCAATGAGGAAATATCGGGACAGCACCCGCATCACATTGCCGTCCACCGCTGGCTGCGGCTGGTTGAAGGCAATGCTGAGAATGGCTCCGGCTGTATACGGGCCGACCCCTTTTAACGCAAAAACGCTCTGCTTGTCCTGCGGCATCTCTCCACCATGCAGCTCCATAACCTGCCTTGCCGCTGCCTGAAGATTACGTGCCCTTGAATAATATCCGAGCCCCTCCCAGTTTTTCAGCACCTCTTCCTCCGGTGCCTCGGCAAGAGCCTGTACGGTCGGGAAATTTCCGATGAATCGGTTAAAATACGGAATAACCGTATCTACACGTGTCTGTTGCAGCATAATTTCCGAAACCCACGTAAAATACGGATTATTGTGGCGACGCCACGGTAAATCCCGACGATTAATCATGTACCAATCCAGCAAGTTCACGCTGAAATGTCGTTTCTGTTCTTGTAAACCCATATGCCCTTCCTTTCCTGTATCCACGATTCTCAGTTATGTGACTCCCAGTCTGACTCTCACTCATTTGCTCTTGCTCTATGCTCTTTTCGTTCGCCAACCATCTTATATATCTAGCCCATTCGCTTCATGTACTTGCTCCACAATCGCAAATGCTGCTGCCAGCTCCGTCTGATGGGTAATGCTTAGATGAATCTCATATTGTATGTCATACGGCAACTGCAGACGTTCCCAAGCTTGACTGGACAACGAAGCAACCGGGCGACCCGACGGATCGGGCAACACTTCAATATCTGTAAAACCCATGACAGCACCGATCCCGCAGCCAAATGCTTTGGACACGGCCTCTTTGGCCGCGAAACGCCCCGATACAAATTCCGTCATCCTTTTCCCGCGGCCAGCGGCGATCTCACGTTCAGCTGGAGTTAATATACGTTTCATAAACACCTCTGCATGGCGACCAGACAACAGCCTGCGCATACGATTAATCTCTAATACATCATTGCCAATGCCATATATCATAACGATTCACCCGCTTAATCTTTTAGGCTGTAAAAGATAATCCATACTTCAACGATCCGCAACTTTCCGAACACGTATTCTATTGTAGCAGGAGGCGTACACGGATGCGAGCATCCACTATCCGCATTTCCAATTTTGCTAAAATTTTAACGAAACACACCTCCATCAACTTGGATATCCGCTCCGTTCCAACCCAACCCAATACAAAATGCATACGATGATGGAAAACAACAAAAAAGAGCCACCGCTCTAAGCAGTGACCCCTTTTCAAACCAGAGTCTCTTTCGAAGCCCTCCCATGCAAATTCATAACAATGCTACACACACTGAGGCATTCACACGTTCAATGCTTTGATCACTCGAATTAAATACCAGGAATCGCATTACGTTTGTGATGTGTGCGTGTGTAAAATGACTCCAGACGTTCTTGCGCAGCCGGGTCGATATGCTTACCTTCAAGGTAATCGCTGTTCGCTTCGTATGAAATACCCAGCTCGTCCTCATCGGTTTGACCTTCCCATAACCCCGCCGAAGGAGCTTTATCCAGTATGGATTGCGGCACCTTCAGGTAAACAGCGAGTTGACGAACCTGACGTTTGTTCAGCGTGCTCAGCGGTGTGATATCCACGGCCCCGTCGCCCCATTTGGTGTAAAAGCCTGTAATTGCTTCGGATGCATGATCCGTACCTACGACTAGCAGGTTTTCTTCAAAAGAAAGCGCATATTGCATCACCATACGTGTTCTTGCTTTTACATTGCCCTTGCCTTGGTGAGTCATATGGCGCGGACTGCCGAGGGCTTTGAAGCCCTGCTCTACTTCGAGCGCGATTTCATTCACGGCCTCTTCAATGTTGGTTTCTACCACATGTTTGAGATCATATGCCTTGGCTACAGCATAGCTATCCTGAATATCCGCTTGTTCTCCATAAGGCTGGAACACACCCAGCGTTTTGTACTCTTGATTGTTTTCTGCAGTGAGCTCGTCCGTTGCTTGTTTGCAAAGTGCTGTAGCTACCGCACTGTCAATACCGCCGCTGATTGCAATCAGCAGTCCTTTGGTACCGGAATTTTTCACATACGTTTTCAGAAAGTCCACACGCTTGCGTACTTCCTCGGCTTCATTAATGCTTGGTTTAACCTTCAATTCAGCGATGATCTGTTGTTGCAAACTCATCGTTCATACACCCCGTTTCTACTAAGATAGGATTTTGATGCCCCATTTGGAAGGTATTCTGATACTTAGCTTGAAAGGTATTTTGATGTCCAGCTAGAAAAGCCCGAATGGTTCAATAACCTGATCTGTCCAAAATGAAACGCCCCGGCATCGGGCGTCCGAAGTGCGGGGCGTTCTATGGAGCAGATTAACGGCAATAACGTTCAAATGCACTTGTCAGGTCAGCCGCGATTTCCTCTGCAGAACGATCTTCCACTTGGTGACGCTCGATAAAGTGAACGAGTTCTCCGTCTTTCAACAAAGCGATGGACGGTGAGGATGGTGGGTATGGTGCAAAGAATTCACGAGCCTTTGCCGTTGCTTCTTTGTCTTGACCTGCAAATACAGTGTAGAGGTGATCCGGTGTTAAATCGTTCTGAAGTGCCTGAGCAACCCCTGGACGACATTGACCTGCTGCACATCCGCAAACAGAGTTAATTACGACGAGTGCTGTTCCTTTAGCATCCGGCAAGCTTGCTTCAACCTCTTCCGGTGTACGCAGCTCCTGGATTCCCAGACGAGTCAGCTCATCCCGCATTGGCTGAACCATATCTCTCATGTATTGATCAAATGACATCGACATTCAGTTTCACTCCTTATAATGGTTGTTCTATGATCTCGTTTGAAAAGTCAGAGTACAATAGCCATGCACCAACGAATGCGTCCATATCGAAAAAAATGGATACACGCTGTGCTATTCCTATTATACATCCCCATGCAATGAAAGCAAGGTTCAGACAACACCTGCGGAACAGCTTTCTCTCAATTATTATGGCTAATGGTCTGGCAAAATATGCTGACGCTCTAACGTTGAAAGGCAACCTTAAATGTCGTTCCCTGCCCTTCTTCCGATTCAACGGAGATTGTACCATTATGCCGCTCGACAATGCTCAGACACATGGACAATCCAAGTCCGGTGCCTTTTGCTTTGGTTGTGTAAAAAGGCTCGAACAGCTTCTCCTGTTTCACGGACGGAATCCCCGGCCCCGTATCGTGTACACACAACTCCACCTTGTCATCAACCATGCGTGTTTCCAAGGTGAGCACTCCTTTATCGTTCATCGCTTCCATTCCGTTACGAGCAAGATTAAGTACGACCTGTTTGATTTCTTTTGCATTCAGATGGAGCTTGGGCACATTATGGGCCAGCATCAGCTCGATGCTCTGTCCCCGAAGATTGGCGTCAGCCCAGAGCAAGGGACTCAGTTCGTGGATAATATCGTGCAGTTGTGATTCTTCTTTCTCCGCGATCCGGTTCTGAGCAAGAGACAGAAAATCATTAATGATACTGTTGGCTCGATCCAGTTCCTCCATTACTATTCGATAATAATGATTCAGGGAATCCGGACTTTTTTCCTGCATAAGCTGAAGAAATCCACGCACCACAGCCATCGGATTGCGCACCTCATGCGTAATGCTTGCCGCCATCTGTCCCACCAAGCTTAGCCGATCCACATTATCCAGTTCGTTGCGCAGCATCTCAAGCTCGGTAACATCCTGTATAATGAGCATAGCTCCCGAGACTTCCTTTGAATCTTTCGCAGCATTGGCATAGATGGGCACAGTTCGGGAAAGAAATACATGCGATCCGTATCGCACCGTCAACACACTTACTTCAGCATGCACAACGGCTTGCTGGATGCAGTGTTCCATTTTCTCCGCCTGCTCCTGCTCTACAAATTGACTGGCGTGCTGTCCAATCAAATTATGCGCTGACGTGCAGGGTAGCTGTTCTTTTGCCGTTTGCTTCATCAGTTCGTTTACAAATACAACTTTGCCGTCGACGTCTACCGTGGCTATAGAAAGAGGCACTGCATTCAGAATCTGGTGCAGTTTCTCCGTTTCACTCATGTAATGGTGATGCACTTCAGCTAGTTGCTGTTCCATTCCGCGATAACGTCCCATCCGGTCCAGCCACAGCTGACTCATGCTGCCAGCAGCGAGTGCACCTGCCATGTATCCAAGTGCCGACAAAATCAGATAGAGTTTGGAATATGTCGTATCAGGATAGACATAAACCATCCATAACAAACTTGCAACAGCCAGTTCAGCGGCAATCAGCGCGATGACCGTATTCATTTTGCGGGAACATGTATTATGCTTGAATCGTTTGGCAGACAACCATACAATAGGATAGAGAAGAATACCCGTATGAAGAAGAAATCCGTACAGATCATAGGGATGTGCTAACAGAAAATAGAAGAGAATATGTAGTATGGACAAGGCAGCACCTATGTGGGCTTTACAATATAGAATCGCAAGAGTTACCGGGATAATACTCAGGGATATAGGAACGGTCTCGGAGCCTACAGATAATGCAAAAAGCAGACAGAGCAGCATACTGATCACACTTGTTGCCGCGAAACTGAAATTCACTTTATCTGCATGATCCATTCGCATGACCTGTTGTTTGGTGAGACCCAGATAAAATAAGGGAATCAGGAATACTGCCGATCCGGCAAGCAGTACTTGTAAAAGAATGTCCTTTAACGCAACCACAACGTCATCTCCTCCTCTGCCCGCACATTCCCTCATTTAATTCTGATTAAAACATAGGCGACAGTATATTACAATATATCGCTTAAGGCTGCAAAAAAGAACACCCTATAACCCTGTCTGATTTCAGAAAAAGTCAGTAGTAGACATTGTCTATAAAAAACAGACAAAATCAATCAAAAAGAAGGTAATCACGAATGTATGACGTTATCGTAATCGGTGGCGGATCCGCAGGTCTGATGGCTTGTGTGGCTGCAGCCGAGCATGGAGCCTCTGTGCTGCTACTGGATAAAGGAGATCAATTGGGCCGCAAATTGGGCATCTCCGGCGGAGGGCGCTGTAATGTAACAAACGCGAAAGAAACCGATGAGTTAATTCGCCATATTCCGGGTAATGGACGTTTTTTATATAGCTCGTTTCAAAATTTGGACAACCAGGGCATCATGCGTTTTTTCGAAAATCTCGGCATTGCCTTGAAAGAAGAAGACAACGGAAGAATGTTCCCTGTCACGGACAAAGCCAAGACGGTTGTTGATGCGCTGGTCGGGAAAATTGTTTCTCTTGGCGTCGAGATCCGTACGAAAGAGCCTGTTAAAGAACTTATTCATAACGGCCAGCAAGTGCAAGGTGTTAAGCTCGCTTCAGGCAAAATCATTCACGGCCGCTCCGTTATTATTGCCACAGGCGGCAAATCCGTGCCGCAAACCGGTTCCACAGGTGACGGATACCCTTGGGCTGAGGCAGCTGGCCACACCATTACAGAGCTATATCCAACCGAAGTGCCGATTGTATCCGGTGAGAGCTGGATTCAATCCAAAGAGCTGCAGGGCTTGTCTCTGCGTGATATTGCTCTGTCTGTACTGGATGCCAAGGGCAAAACAGTCATCTCCCATCGCGGAGATATGCTCTTCACTCATTTTGGCGTATCCGGCCCGGTTGCCCTGCGTTGCAGTCAGTTTATTCGCAAGGTTCAGATGAAGTCCGGAATTACGCAGGTCACCATGAGCATCGACCTTTTTCCTGACCTTACTCCTGCTGCGCTGGAAGCACAAGTGAAACAAGGCCTAGAGCAGGAGTCACGTAAGGCTGTCAAAAATATTTTAAAAGCATGGGTGCCTGAGCGTCTGATTCCTCTACTGATGAAACGTGCCGAAATTGGAGACGACCTCACATTTCACCATTTTCCGAAAGGCATGTTAAGTCACCTGTGCGAGCTAATGAAGTCCTTTACTTTCCGCGCAGACGGCACAAGATCCCTTAAGGAAGCCTTTGTGACCGGGGGCGGAGTTCACCTAAAGGAAATATACCCTAAAACGATGGAATCCAAGCTGCTGGCCGGACTATTCTTTTGCGGAGAAGTACTCGATATTCACGGTTATACCGGCGGTTATAATATTACCGCTGCTTTCTCCACAGGATACACTGCTGGCATGAATGCTGCTGAGTACAGACATGCCAACGTATAGGTTGGTTGGTTGGTTGGTTGGTTGGTTGGTTGGTTGGTTGGTGATCAGATGCAGAGATAATTGGATGGTAGGTAAGCACCTCTTGGGGTAAACGGCCTATCTATTGGCTCTGGCTTTTGGGAGAATGTGTTCATATATGAATTGCGGGGCGTAGTATGGACTGATGCCCACTTATTTAAATGAAATGTTGCATTGTACTATACTGTGTTGTGTTTGTGTTTGTGTTGTGTTTATGTTTATGTTTGTGTTTATGTTTGTGTTTGTGTTTATGTTGTGTTGTGTTGTGTTGTGTTGTGTTGTGTTGAATTGTACTTTGTTGAATTTGTACTGTGTTTTACTGCATTGTGTTGCTGTGACTGACCACCCTCGTCATGAAGCAGTGCACTACGTGTTGGGCAGGCATAAGGTTTGAACGCTAACGATCACCACAAACCTTATTTCGTGAAAATTGACCCTTTTTAAATTCTAACGATCACCAGGAACGCTATTTGGCACAAAACAGGCCTTTCCAGCTTGAAATGAGCCATTTCTACTAAAATAAGCTCTCTGGAGATCGTTAGATTTTCAAACACCTCTAAATAGAGCAAATAGCGTTCTCTGTGATCGTTAGAAAATGATCAGGTACAGCACTGGCAGATGAGACACTAAAAAATCTACTGCCCCCTACGCTTGCGCAAAACAAAAGGCACCCCTTATGTCATTATCCATGACCGGGGTGCCCTTGTTTTGTTTTAACACTTTTGACAGCTCTATTGCTGTTCCAGATACACCTTATCGTTTAATGCAAAATAGTTGCGGACTAATATGTTGGTGCAAAACTGTAATTGGTGTGTTGTTAGTACTGTTCTTGTACTGTTCTTGTACTGTTCTTGTACTGTTCTTGTACTGCTCTTGTACTGCTCTTGGTGCTGTTCTTGTACTGCTCTTGGTACCGTTCTTAGAATGTTCTTGGTACTGCTCTTGGTACTGCTCTTGGTACTTTGGTCAGGACTGGTGTTGTCACGTTATTAGAGTTGTTAATGGCATCAAGCACTGCTGTTGTGGCCACTCTAATTCTAAGCTTCGGTACAGCCATGTCTCTATTTCCCGATTCTCCCTGTTTCGTAGTTCTACCTTCAAGCCTTAACACTGCCGGAAAATCCATCCGCCGAATCATCATAAACGGGATCATCACTATAATTATGTTCGCCTTGGTCTACACCTTGATCAACATTCTGACCGTAATTTACTGACTGGCTCCCGCCGCGTGCATAACTCTCGTTCCAGTCCTCATTCACAAGATGTGCTGGAATGGATACGTTTTGGAACTGATCCAGTGCATCCACTGAGGAAGCGAACACCGCACTCCCTCCATGTGATTGCACTATTTCTACAGCGGATTGCGGGTCCTGGCGATCTGTCGGGATATATAATTCAAGTGGTGCAGATTGATATGGCTTATAGCCTAATTCCTCCAAGGTTGCTTTTGCCTCAAGCAGTGCCGAAGGATCGGAAAAATGTACTTGAAGCTCACCGTTATCCATCATGCGCTACCCCTCCTCACTATAGATATTTATATCCTCAGTCTGTGAAACCCGTTGAAATACAAGACCATCCATGAATCAAGACGTACATGAACAGGACATCCATAACATTCAAATGCTTCACATACCTTTTCTTCTATAGCATGGGCAGTTCAACCAAGTGATATGCTTCGGGTAGCAAATTCCTTTCAAGCCTTGTGATGCAAAAACAAATCATGAACGAGTCTGCCTGATCAGGCCTGCAACGGCCACTGAACCATAACCTAATGCTACCGTGCATGCAGCTGTCAGAAAACCGGAAAGCCAGCCCAGCCAAAACAATCCCATGACATATCCCACCAGCGCAACAAGTGGAAGCAACAACATACGCACCATGATGGAACCTGCCTCATGCAGCGCAGCAGAATCATACGTAACAAGCTGAACATACTCCGAGGTTGCCAGTCCATCCCACGCACGGTACAACATCACGGTTAGCATAACCGCCAGTAACCCACACACGATGACATTGACTGGAAACGGCGGCAAGGCTACCGCTGCGATAGACAACCCACCTAGTTGCAGATACAATTTCAACGTCTCGGAATTACGAAAAAATGCTTTAAACGCAATCTCTGCTGTCCGATTCCGAATGGAACGTTTACGAAATAATTTGCGAGGTTTACGAAATACGATGGTTCGTGTCTGCGGAGACTTCGGCTTGCTCACAGCCTGACTTAACATCAGTGCAGTCAATCTGAGCCTGCTTCGCAAATCCTCGCGCACATCGCCTTCAAACGTACCTTTCATGCGTAATCTCATCTGGATCATCGTAATGAGCAGTAGCAGAACGGTGGCAATACTGAGCATGATTTTCCACGTATACGTGTCTCCTAAGATCCAAGCTGATGTGCGAACAGCCATCCATCCCATGGCGAGCACAAGTGAGGCCAACGAAAGCCAGCGACGCCATCCCGTATATCGAACTTTGATAATATGTATAGCAATGACTTGAAGTGAAGCTGCGCTTCCTAGCCAAATACTTGCCAGCACGATCTGTAATAGTGACATCTCATACACGCGAACGAGCAGCGGGGCAATAAACGCGGTAATAAGCATCATTTTTCCAAATTGTAACACCGTCACCCGCCAAAGCCCGCGTATCATCAGTGTTCGCATCCAGACTGTTCTGGATTTCAAGAATAATACATCGGCTTCCTCGATAAAAAGCAGAACTCCACCCGTCAGGATGATCAGTTCGATAATCCCCGTTAGTAGAGGAAATGATATACCGGTTGCCCATGTTGGCAGTGCTTTCGTCCATAAACTCGTGTACCAGCCAATAAAATATAACAGACCCGGAATCAGCAGATACAGCCAGACTGTCCAGTCCACCACAAGTTTGAAGTTGCGCCACTGTTCTCGAAGATGCTCTTTCTGTCTTCTCCGATATAGAAGATTCGGGGTATAACGTTTGGGCTCAACCATCAGGCTTCTCCTTTCTTCAATCCGATGTTAACGTGTCAAAACAATCAAACAACGACGCTTCCGGCATTCCAGCCGTAGCACGAATTTCATCTAACGTTCCTTCCGCTGCCGACCTGCCTGCAGCAATCAGAATGAAACGGTCGCAGATCCGTTCCGCCGTATCGAGCACATGTGTAGACATTAACACGCCTGCTCCACGGCGGCGCTCATCATCAAGTAATTTCAGAAAATCCTTTGTCGCACGTGGATCTAAACCGATAAATGGCTCGTCCACAATATAGATATCCGGTGAGGAGAGAAAACCGATCATGAGCATCATTTTCTGACGCATGCCCTTCGAGAAACTCGCTGGCAGATCATTGCGGACATGATCCATACCAAAACGGACTAACAGTTCCTCCGCTCTCGCCACGAATACATCTTCTTCTATTTCATACGCTGCAGCAGCCAGATCAAGATGTTCCCACAAGGTCATATACTCGTAAAAAACAGGCTGTTCGGGAATGTAGGCATAACGCCCTTCCCCACCAATGGTTACATCATAATCGGCATGCTCCAGCAGGCCAAGCAATGTCTTGATGGTTGTACTTTTACCTGCACCATTGGGCCCGATAATCCCGACCAACTCTCCCGGCGCCACGTGCATCCGAATATTCCGGATCGTAGACTGCCCTGGCGCGTAACCTGCTTCGCGAATATGTACGTTCAGGATGGAATTAGGTAAATCTATTTCTTCCTGCGATGCGTGCTGCATGGCTTAACACTCCTGTTCTTGTCCTTTTTATACGTGATGAACTATTTATATTGTAAATGAGTTTTGTTTATCATGTTTGATCAAATTGAGCAAAAGTGGGGCATTCATTTCTATTGATCTATGTTAAAATGTTATTACATACTTACACCCTTACATACTTACACCTTTATATTAACTACCTTTAAAGTTTCGGTATCACTCCTTTAAATTCGTTCATACTAATTAATACAGGGGGAATATATCATGAATGGTGGGGCTGAATTGAAGAACAGTAGCGTTCAGAGAAAAATTTTATCCCGTAAGATTAGCAGAATGGGAAATAGTTTGGGTATAAGTCTCCCAAAAGTTATGCTTGATAAGCTTCATGTATCTCAGGGGGATGAGATTGAATTTGTAGAAAATAATCAGGGTGAGATTATTATTAAAAAAGTCAAGCAATTAAAACTACCTGAAAATGTACGACCAGAGGTGTTAGAGGCTTTTTATGATGTTTTTGAAGAAGATGAAGATATCTTGAATGATTTAAGAGATCGTTAAGATGACAACCATCTTTCTTTCTACTGAAGAAGTTGTAGCTGCACATCATTTCATGATGAAAAAGATGAATGACTCAGAACAAGCTGGGGTTAAAGATTACGCTTTGCTGGATTCAGCTGTCATGAGACCGATGCAAAGTCTATTCGGAAATGATGCCTACCCCTCCTTATTCGATAAAGCCACTGCTTTGCTGGAGTCATTGGTCAAAAACCATTGTTTTCATAACGGGAACAAGAGAACTGCATATCTCGTAACCAAATCTTTTCTACGCGTCAATGGTTATCATCTTAAAATGGAGCGTGCTTACGCTGTTGAATTTATGGTTCATATAGCTGAAGGAAAGTACTCATTCGATAACATCGTACACATCATTGATGAACATTCAAAAAAGTTATAGGTTCTAATCTCATAAAAACAAGCAGGGGCTCCGGAGCCCCTGCTTCTTCATATTACAGTGAAAAACTCATATCATCGATTGCTCTCCACCATGTTCATCGTTTCGCTTTCTGCATCCGCATTAGCGTTCAGACCAAGATCCAGCATGCCGCGATTTTCGCTGGCATAGTTGCTGCTTGCGTTGCGCTCACGGTCGTTCACGTTACTATTGCGTTCGGATTGAGCCATTGTTGCACTCTCCCCTTCCGCTTTCACGTTCAGACCTAGATCCAGCATGCCGCGATTTTCGCTGGCATAGTTGCTGCTTGCGTTGCGCTCACGGTCGTTCACGTTACTATTGCGTTCGGATTGAGCCATTGTTGCACTCTCCCCTTCCGCTTTCACGTTCAGACCTAGATTAGATC